>CAKUCJ010000009.1 GCA_934643435.1 uncultured Collinsella sp. | reverse complement strand
CTTCGACGGTTAAGGACCGGTACAAAGCCTTCTCTGGAGACACGTTTTACGTAGCAGAGTACGACACGACCTACCGTGAGCTTCGCTACAACAAGAGATACGAATATCTAGGCGCAAAAGCAATCAGCTATACATCGGGTTGGTACGGCTCCCACTATGGACACATAACCCAGTTCAAGTGTAACTACCGTGTGTACAACTAAAGCAACCCGGCCGGGACGAGGGGTGACGCAAAAGCGTCGCCCCTCGTTTTTAACCATGCCAGCTGAACCTGGTTCAGGCTTCAATGCAAGAAGAAGCAGGCCGAGGTCCAGATTTCGGACAAGAAGAGGGCGCTCGCGCGCGAGGCACGCAACCACGCGCTCATGGTCGCCGGCGGGCTCATCGTGAACCACGCGCCGGGCGGCAACTGGAAACGCATCGACTGGGACAGGCTTGCGGCGTGAATCGACCGCTACGGATACAAAATCACCGGCTCCACGCAGCACGGAATCTGGATCCGTAACCTTTCGTAGCCCAGATCAAAATACCGGTTGCAATACCAGTTGTTTCTAGAAATCCTCTAGAACATATATAGAGGATTTCTAGAAACTTTACCGTTTATCTTTAATGATTAGGCGCTACGCAGTGTCAAAATACGCCTGACATATGTGCTCGTCGACACACCGTGGGCACGAGCCTCATCCTCAAGTTTCGTCTTTTGTGATTTTGGAAGCCGGATCGTCATCGTCGACATACGCTCGCCATGAAGCGGGGGCCTGCCGACCGTCGCCACACCATCGACGGCATACCCCTCCGGCAGCTCACCCTTATCGTAAGCCGCGCACCATTCATCAACCATGGCCCCGGTGACGGGAACGCCGTTCTCAGCGACGGCGATCACTTTCTTCTTATCGCTCGTATCGATAACGCTCATAGCATTCCTCCGTTCTCGATGTACTCCTTCTTGAAGCCTGGGGTCATCGGCGTCATAGCATGGAACAGATACCAATCGAACCCATCCGTAAAAGCGATCAGTTCGACTATTCGTCCGTCAACCGTCGTTCCGACCATCATGTAGTGCGGCGGCTGCTTGCCGTGCCGAACGTGAACGACGGAGTCTTCCGGGACTGTTTCCCAGATGCCGCGCAACTCGGACTCTGAGAATCCGTGCCGTAGCGCCGAGTCTAAAATCTCAAGCACGCCGCTCCAATCACAAGACGATTATGTAAGACATAATTAGATTACATCATTTCGCCTCGCAAGGACAAGTAGCTAGCCGCCACTGCCCTCACTCAATCACATTCGGGTCCGCCATGCATATATATCTAGAAAGTTTCTATATTATTTCTAGAAGTCCTATAGATTTGATTGAAATCCCAATCACCGCGGGCCTGCGATACGCTAAGATAAATCTATAGGTTTTATAGAAATGTTCTAGAAGAGATGCGGAAAGGACGGTTGGGAATGATTGTCTCGCTGTTGAATCTGAAGGGCGGGGTAGGTAAGACGACCAGCTGCATTGCGCTCGCCACGGCGGCGACTCGCGACGGCAAGGACGTCATCGTACTCGACGCCGACCCGCAGGGATCGGCCACGTTCTGGGCCGACAGTGCCGAAGACAGCGGAAGTCCGCTGCCGTTCGTTGTCGACGCCGCGAATCCGGCGACGGTCAAGCGTGCCGCACGGAAGTACAAGGGCGACCCGGAGAAATGGGCGCTCATCGACTGCCCGCCGAGCGGCGCAATCCTGGACGCCGCACAGGAAGCATCCGACTTTGTAATCGTGCCGACCGGCACCGGCAACGCGGACCTCGTCAAGACTGCTGAAACCGTTAAGACAATGGAGGCCAACGGTAGGCCGTATGCCGTCTTGCTGACGCGCGTGCTCACCAACACGAACGGGTTCAAGTCTGCGCAGGAGAACCTTGCCGGAGGCGGCATCTCGTACTTCGACGCCGCTATCCGCCAGAAGGAGGACCTGAAGGGCTACTTCGGCCTTCCTTTCGGGTCGAGCCTGTACGGCTACGAGGACGTTTACAACGAGATCAGGGAGGCCCTGTAATGCCCATCAAGAACAACTTCAACGCCTTCGCCGATACCGGCTCCAAACCGGCAAAGAAACGGCTCATGGACAACCAGGACACGGCTCACAAGGGCGATTCCGGCAGCGATGACCGCAAGATGATCACCTTCTACGTGTCCGCAAAGAAACACGCGGCCCTCAAGGCCTACTGTAAGCAGGAGGGAAGGACCATCACGGCTCTCCTGCAAAACGCCGTCGATGAAATCTTAGATGGGTTCGAGTACGGCGATTAGTTCGACTCGTTATGGCAAAATGAAAATCCAAGAGGATCAGGGCAGGGGTATCGAAAGGTGCCCCTGCCTCTTTTTAGACCACTGAGAGCCGATTTAAGACCATGTTTTATATAGCAATGAGAAACCGGTCGAACCCCACCAATAGGACGTCTTATATTCGATTCTGTGATCTTCTAGCGGTATTCGGTGTAAGGTTGACCAAATGTCGGTATCCAGATCAACCGGAAAACGGATTCGGCGGTCATTGCCGAATTGTAGGGTTACAGCCACGTGCAGGCAATCGGCCGGTGAGCGAAGCGAGGCCGGCGTTGTGGGCTGACAGCAGCGATGTCGGGGAGTTGGGGCGTTAGCCCCCACACTTTTGGCCGATAGGCCATGCCAAGGAGCGGTAGCGACGCGGAGGGAGCGTAAGCGACCGGAGTGCGAGCGCAGCGAGCGCCAAGGAGCCGTAGGCGACGCGGAGCGAACGTAGTGAGCAGAGGGCAAGGCCGGTAGGCCGCGCAGGGAGCGTAAGCGACCGGAGATCCGTTTAATTATTTATTCACTTTCCCTTTATTTAATTGGAATATGACTTTGCGTCATATGGATTTGCGGTCTGACCTCGCTTAAGTTACAGGTGATTCCGTATTACTTTGCGTCATATCCCATATGACTTTGCGTCATATCCCATATGACTTTGCGTCATATTTTTGTATGACTTTGCGTCATAAATATGACTTTACGTCATAATCGCGCCAAACGAATATGACTTTGCGTCATATTTCAGCCGAAAAATTATGACTTTGCGTCATAAATATGACTTTACGTCATAAATAAATATGACTTTACGTCATAAATAAATATGACTTTACGTCATAAATATGACTTTACGTCATATTTATGTATGACTTTGCGTCATATGGATTTGCGGTCTGACCTCCACTAGATTACATATGTCGTTTATCTCGAGATGCGCTGGCCATAAAAAGGGCGTCCGCAGACGCCCTTCCTACATTACTTTCCTTCTTCGGGAGCCCAACCGCGCTCACGTGCCTGAAGCTCAAGTTCTGCCCAATTCATGACCCAGACCCCGTCAACTTTGAAAATCAGACCGCGATCGGCAAGACTTCTCAACGCTTTCGATATGGTCGACTGATCCGTGAACAACTGATCGGCGAGCTTCTGCTGCTGCATAAACAGACCGCGAGGCAACGGCCGCCCATTGCGCGTCGGCGTTTGCCCACCCCCGCAGCAAAATGTGCCAATCAACTCCAAGAGCGCGAGCTGGACGCGACTTTTGGCGACGGCATTGTAGGGATCGTAGCTGAACTTCCGCTTCACGCTGCCCGTGATCAGCTGCTTCGATCGGTCCATCCGATTGGCGTCGCGCGCTCCAATGACGCCTGCGGCAGCTTCCTCTTGAACAATCGAACGCTCTGCGTCGCTTTTCGGCGAGCTGTCGTCCGGCAGGACGGACTTGCCGCCGGCCAGCTTCCTTCTTTCTTCTTCGGTTAATACCTGTTGTTTAGCCATCGGTCAGTGCCCTTCAGTGTGAAGGCATTTCAACCTGTTTGACCGCAATGCTATGACACCATGATATTTTGGTATCACTTTCGATACGGGAGCTAAATCCCAGCACCTATTATGCTAAGATGCAGCTAAACAGGCCAAAAGCCAAAGATTGATATGAAAGAAGACCCAAATTGCTTGGCGGCACGGGTCTTTTTTCATGCCTATTTCTTCTCCTCGCGCTCGAGGAATTCGCTAATCGCAATCGACGCCATGGCAGACTTCGATACGCCGCGAATCTCGGCGAGCTCGGTGAGTTTCTTCCACATCGCGAAGGGCAGCGCGACCTGAATTCTTTTTTTTGGTTCCGCGACTGCCATTAAAACCAACCTCCTTTCACAAATAGAACTATCTTTCGATTCTGTTTTCGGAAATTGTAGCATACCGTTGCAAGAGTGGTGCATTCTTTCACCACTCTTGCATTAAACCCGTTAAGTCCGAGCATATACTCGTTTCACTGTGGGTTATCCCAACCCACAGTGAGCCCGGCAATCTGACAAATCCGAGCTGACGGTCACATCCATCATGCCGTCATTCCTCAAGCTGCTACAATACCCACCCATGAAATCCCCCTAGCAGGGGCTTTGCCGTTATAGAATTCTGAAAAGCGGAAATCCGGCGATTGGAGCTTAAAGCATGAGGGATATGCACCTCATGTCGCTCAAAATACGTCTCCTGACCTCGAAGGAGAACGTTCTTTAGCGACAAAAGGAGACAATAAAAATGATCTGGTTCACCAGCGACACCCATTTCGGGCATGAGAACGTGCTGAAGTTCACCGACCGCCCGTGGGAGACGATTTGGCAGATGAACGACGCCATCGTCGACAACATCAACGGCAAAGTCGCCGTGGACGATGAGCTCTACATCCTGGGGGATTTCTCATTCAAGATGACCGCCCAGGACGCCTACGGGCTGCGCAAGCGAATCGCCTGCAGACGTATCCACCTCGTCCCGGGAAACCACGACAAGGACTGGACCCAGCCGGCGGTCGCGGGCGCGTTCACCGTGGAGCTGCCGATCTGCGTGCTCAAGATCGACGGGCAGAAGATCGTCCTGAGCCATTACCCCATGGCCGACTGGCAGGGCATGAACCATGGATCGTGGCACCTCCACGGGCATATCCACAGCAGCGGCGGCGCGTACAACGAGTTCAACCGCAAGCAGGGCCTTCTGCGCTACGACGTCGGTTGCGATGCCAACGGGCACTCCCCGGTGAGTCTCGACGGGCTGAGGGAGTGGTTCGCCGGAGTCGGCGAGCCGTGCGGCCGGGTGAAATGGCCCTGGTGGGTCAACGAGACCGGCGACAGGCAGGTCGAGCGCGAGCTGGCGGCGTACAAGCGGAAAGAGGCGATCCGATGACGGCATACGTGACAGGCGACATCCACGGCGGGCTCGACATGCAAAAGCTCCGCGACTGGGAACTTGGGGACAGTCTGACGAGCGACGACTATCTCATCGTTGCCGGTGACTTTGGCTTTCCGTGGAACTTCTCTGCCGAGGAATGCGCCGACATCGCCTGGCTGGAGTCGCGCCCCTACACGGTGTTGTTCGTGGACGGAAACCACGAGCGCTTCGACTACTGGGAGGAGCGACCCATAGAGCAGTGGCACGGCGGGCTGACGCAGCGCCTGTCGGATACTTCGTCCGTTCGGCGCCTGACGCGCGGCGAGATCTTCGAGCTCGACGGCTCGACGGTCTTCACCATGGGCGGTGCCACGAGCGTGGACAGGGAATACCGCGTGCCGTATTCCAGCTGGTGGCCTCAGGAGCTCCCGGACGAGCGCGATTTCGATACCGCGCGGACAAAGCTCGACGAGGTCGGCTGGAAGGTCGACTGCGTCATCACCCATACCTGCGCCACGCGCATGCTCTCGCCGACGCTCTACCCGGACCCAGGCTGGGAACGCCCTGATGTGGACCGGCTGACCGGATTCCTCGACGAGCTCGAGGACCGCCTGGACTACAAGCGCTGGTATTACGGACATTTTCACCGAGACGGCAATCCGGACGAACGGCACACCGTACTCTACGACCGAATCGTAAGGATCGGGGACAAACTCCTGCCGTGGGGCGCGTACTGATGACTATCTATGTGACCGGCGATGTGCATGGCAGGGCCGAGTATGGGGCTAGCCGTTTCTCATCCAAGGCCTGGCCGCTGGGCCGCACGCTGACGCGCGATGACGTAGTGATCGTCGCAGGGGACTTCGGCTTTGTCTGGGATGGGTCAAATGCTGAGAGGTATTGGCTCGACTGGTTTGAGTCGAAGCCGTGGACCACGTGTTTCGTAGACGGCAACCACGAGAACCATCGGATGCTGGCAGAACTGCCGGTACGGGTGTGGAGCGGCGGGCTCGTTCACGAGGCGCGACCGCACGTGCTGCACCTGATGCGCGGAGAGGTGTTCGACATCGGCGAGCTCACGGTTCTTGCCATGGGCGGTGCCGCGAGCAACGACAGGCAGTATCGCAGGGAGGGGAGGAGCTGGTGGCCCGAGGAGATGCCGAGCGAGGACGAGACGGGGCACTGCCGCGCCTCGCTCGACCGCGTTGGCTGGAAGGTCGACTACGTGGTGACCCACGAGGCTCCTGCTGACCTGGCAGAAAAGCTGTGCCTCGAGCGCGGACGCGAGTATCGAGGGGACCGGCTTCAACGATTCCTTGGCGAGATCGACGGTTGGCTCGACTACCGAACCTGGTTCTTCGGCCACTACCACGGCGACAAGTGGTGCGACAGCAAACATCGCCTCATCTACCAGGACATCGTGTCGATTGAAGGCACTGTGCCCAGTTCTAGAAACCTTCTAGAGCAGTTCTAGAAGGTTTCTAGAAAACTAGATGCTGCGGCCTATTCCAATTGAAAAGTCTGGTCGAGGGAGTTCGACCCGGCACTCGTCCCGTTGATCTTCACTTCAATGGGGGACATGTCTTTGAGCTCGAAGACCGATATACCATCAAATTCGCCCCCTGGCGCAAGTCCTTGCGCAGAGAGTTGATCGTCTTCCAGGTCTGCGGCGAGGCCGGGTGACAGCACCTGCTTATTCTGATAGGCCGTAATGTAGCTTCCAGCGGCAACGGAATCTGCGGTGTGGTTGTTGATGGCGTGCCAGCGAACAACGGCGACCTTCCCGCCATCGCCAAACGAGGAATCATGTACCTCGACGGCAGTGACCGAATACTCCATCTTGCCGTAAACTGCGCCGTCTTCCTGCGAGCTATCAGAATTGGAAACCTGGCCTTCCGACTGGTGATTATCTGTACGAATGCATCCAGAGGTCGTAACCAGGGCGGTTGCCAGAATGCCTGCAACCCCAAAGTTCCGAGCCAGGTTGATTGCCTTTTTAGCGGAGAGATGTTCCATCGATTGCTCCAAACTAAACCGTTTTTGAATTCCGTCGGCCAAACAGCCAAACCCCAATGAGCGTGACCGCTGAAACTGCTGTAATTGAAGCCCAGACGGCATTTTGATGGGTGATGACGCCGCTGATGGTGAGCGCATTTGCGCCGGCACCATCGATGGCAGTCCAGGCGAGTGCCGTGACCAACAAGACAACTAGCCCTGCCGTTATCAACCCACGGCGAGACGCCTTCAGCTTGCCGGGCATATCTACTCGCCACTCATCTGGGTCATAATTTCGGCCTTGGCCTCGGCCACGGCCGCCCGCTGCTCGGAGGCGGCGAGGCGGTCCTTGAGGGCGGCGACCTCGGCCATCAGGTCGCGCTGGGCCAGGAGCGCGGCGTTCAGCTCGGTTTGGACTTTCAGCGCGGCGTTACGCTCGCCGCGCAGGCGCTCGATCTCATCGACCATGGCTACGGCCTCGACATGGAGTTGGACGACCTGTCTGTCGAGCTCCCTGGCATCGGCGAGATACCTGACGCTCGCGGCGTGGAGCTCGCTGTTCTCAAGCTCGAGGCTCGCGGTGTCGAGTTCGAACTTCTCCTCTATAAAGGCAATCCGCTCATTGCAGTCGGCCTCAATCTTTTCATTCCGATCCGTCGCCTCGGCGAGCTTGCGGTTTGATTCGTCGAGCTGTGCCCTGAGCAGCGCGTTCTCGGTCTTGAGGTCGGCCGTCTCGCGCAGCAGCTTCTCCCGCCATGTCGCCTCGATCCGCTCGGCAGCCTCATCGAGGACGGCCTTCACGCCGGATGTCTCGCTGATTTTCTTCTCGCTCGGATTGTCTGCCATGGTGCAGCACTCCAATCAACAAAGGGCATGGCTCCGCCATGCCATACGGCTGGGGACAATGCACGGCCGCTGTTGATTTGTAGTCATCCTGCGATCGGTGAGTTCTAAAAAGGCGTCTCAGGTCATGCGTTCACGCAGGGTTTCAGTTGGAGAAATACCGCACTCTTATATAGTAACGCCGCTGCACTCGAGCTTATTGACAGATTGCGAAACGATGGACGGGCTCATTTCCTGACGCCCACCAATCCGCGTTCACGGAGCACGCGGTACAACGTCGATTTCGAGATGCCCGTGGCGGCGCAGATGTCAGTGATAGGCGTCTCGCAGGCGAGGTAGAGCTTCACGGCCGCATCGACCTTGACGTCCGCGATACGCGGGCGGCCCCCGACGTTGCCGCCATGGCTTCGCTTGACGGCGATACCCTCGGCCTGGCGCTGCTTGATCAGATCGCGTTCAAGCTCGGCTGTGCAGGCGTGGGTACCCAGCACGAAACGGCCGAACGCGGTGTCCAGATCAACGGGTTGTTTCAAGGAAGTCAGTTTGACCCCGAGGTTTCGGAACATCAGGTCGTAGTTGAGCAGCTGCCTGGTCGATCTGGATAGACGCTCCCAAGACTCGACGACCACTTCATCGCCACGCTTCATTTTTTTGAACAACTTTTTCTGCTGCGTGCGGTCACCATCACGACCGCCAGTTTCTTTGTCCTTATAGATATGGCCATAGGGTACGCCGGCATTGACCAGCGCTTCGATTTGGCGATCTAATTTCTGCTCCTTTGTACTTACGCGTGCGTAGCCGTATCTGGTCATTTTCGGCCTCCCAACCTCGTATTTGATTTTCCCATGGGAATCTAGGGGGAGGTTTTGACACTAGGTTTCGGCACTCGATGTTCACGACATCGAGAGTTCGATTTTCGAGTGCCGCGCGGCATACGTTTTGAGACTTTGAATATGAACAATAAGATGTGTACCAGTAAAGTCCGGTGCCGGCATTGATTGGAACAATCATGGCAATGTGCGAGATTGCGGTCATGTTCGACGAGAACGAAATGGCCTTGATTCAGGCTCATGCGGACAACTCAAGCATGACCTTTTCCGAGTTCGTGAGAAGAGCTGCGCTTGAGAAAGCGGAGGACATGGCAGACAAAGAAACCTACGACGAGGCTTTGGTCAACGATGACGGCGCTCGTTTCCCGATGGACAACGTCATTCATATGGCGATGAAAGCCGATTAGGGCCGTTCTCGATGCCAAACAGACCGTTCGCGGTGAGCGGCGGCATTGCCGAAAAATCGACCTCACCAGATGCGTTTTAAGGATCGAAAAAGAGGTGGTGCGAGTATCCGCACCACCCTTGGTCTAATCGCCTCGTAAATCGACTCCTGTTGAGCCGTTTACCTGCGGGCTTGTGAACATACGCCACTGCCATACCTTAGGTGAGAATCGTGTCCGCACGGGGCGATATATTAAGTAAAAACACCCAAGGGAAAGGAATAGCTATGAGCGACACGCAGGAAATCGTTCAGCGTCTCGAACGCGAAATAGCAGATCGAGCTGCCGCAGTTGAGAAGGTCGATGCTTTCAAGGTTCAGTTCAACCAAGCAATCAAGGCCTTTATGGATGCAGACAGCGCAGTCCGCGACGTTAACGACCATGACAGCGAGATCGATGCCCAGATTGCAACTGCCATCGACGAGCATCTTCGCGCCATTGACAGGCTCTGCCGTTTCGGCATCGACGGTGGTTTCGGTGAGAAGCATCCGGTCAAGGAGTGCTAGACCGCTGCATGGCCATGGAAGTAAAGTAGAAGAGGGTCGAACCAAGCAGTTCCCGGACAATTGGCGTCCAGCCAGACACTTCGGTTCGGCCCTTTCTTCTCAGGATTCTGGGCTGATGAATGTCACTCCAGCAGTTCAAAACTAGCGAGGCGTGTCGCGCGAGTAGTCACCGCGATCAACGACGCGATCGTCCATCTGCCGCGACACGACACTACCGCCGTGCGCCTGGCCGGCGGCGCGAACGCGGTCATCGCCGGCATCGGGAACGGCGCCGGCGTAACGGTTGCGAATCTCCCTCGCATAACCGCGACGCGCAAGAAGCTCATCGCGAACCGCCGGATCTTCGAGCAGGTCCTCATCACACTTCGGTGCGATGAATCTGGGAAATGAATTGTAGGCCACGCCCTTGCTCGCTTTCGCCTGCTCGACCCACGCCGAGTACGCCTTCTTGAGGCGCTGGATGTAAATCTCACAGCGTTTCTCGTACGGCAACGCTCGCTCAGCTTCCAACATGTTATTATCGAAAGCCGTCTGCAATGACTTCAACGCAAAGCGCCCGTCAAGACGAGTCAGGTTGAAAGTGCATTTCGGATTGCCGGCCTCTTTGATATCAAGATCTGTCGCATAGACTCGATTGTTCTTGATGAAAATATCCACACCCCATGATGCAAGTATTTTTTTGAACTGCTCCATGTTCTTTACGCGACCTTCGTCAATTGCGATATGGATCAGCTCGCGCAGATTGTTTTTGTAACTGTATTCGTCGCGGTCGATGATTTCCTTTTCGATCTCGCGAGGTTGGCGCTCACGAATCTTCGAATTCTTCTTTCCCTTCTCAAGTTGGACGAGGTTCCATTTGTCATCAAGTTCACGAACCCATGAAGCGCGCTCGTATTTGCCTCGACGGCCACCGGTGTCGCAGCGTTTACCCGTCAGCAAATCGGTTCGATTTATCGCCATGTGGACGGCATAACGTTTGCCAGCTTTATCGCTTTCTTCATGCAACGCAAAGATAACTTGCTGATTTTGATAATGCTGGGCGACCCATTCTTTCGCGTACGACATGCATTTTTCCGGAGTCATCTTACCGCCGTTGCACGAACATTCTTCGGGCAGGAACGCGAGAATCTGGTGAAGGATAGTCACGTTCTTGGCACCGGCTCTCGAAGGTTTGTCGTGATGAAAAACCTTTCTGGTCATCGCCATTTTAGAAAACCAATACTTGTCGCATTCGATGTTCCAACCGTCACGGGCCAAGGCATGTTTTCCGTTGATGTACTTACGGACATTCTTTGCGTACCGATCGCTCGAAACGCTCTTCTGCTTGATAACCGTCATTTCGTTTTGCCACCTTCGATGAAATAACGACGCTCAAGAGTTTTCAGGAATCGAAAAGCGAGATCCGCGCTTTTCGTAACGTGGTCAACGGTTCTGAAAACCGCTATCTCGTTATAAGAGGGAAGTCCGTTAGCATTTATGAAATGCATGAGCTGATTGAGGTTTGTGCCCTGCTTCAAAAGTTCGTGATAAATTTTCTCGGCACTTCCGCGATCGAAATCTATCTTTTCGACTTTCCCACTGATAAGAACGCGACGGGCGTATGAACTGACGGTTACACCGAGCGAGTTCGCGTTGCTTTCGATTTTCTTTTTCTCTGCTGGAGAAACCTTGATGTGAATCTCTTCAGATCGAGATTTCTGGTCGACGTTTTCTGCAGAACCGAAATCAATATCAAACTCGTTGATGTTGCATAAAACAAACCGTATAAGTTCAGCTTCGCTTAACTTATGGCGTTTTGCAATTGAAGCGATTGCTTTCTTCTCTTCATCGGAAAGAGATGCTTTGACGGTGTGCGGGCGAAGCCTGCTCATGATTCCTCCGGAAACGAATCAGCGATCGGAGGCCCCTCCGATCAAAACCTGCTATGCGATTCGCTTTCCTTGGGGAACGGCTGGCGTCGTTCCAAAAATGAAGAATCGACTCCACGATTCTTTCGCGCGAAGTTTCAACTTCGAATAAACCTTATCGCCGTGAGAGGTGATAAGCAAGATTTGTGGTGTGGTGTTTTTTGGGACGAATAGGCCCACAAAAGTGCCACCCACAGTCATCTTGCAATCTCCGGAACGGTGATTGGGCGAAACGCAGTGTAGACGTGGAATGAGAGGCCTCATTCCAAGCGAGAGGCCTCGCGGCGTCGCAACTGCGTGAAGACCGTGAGCGGAAGCGAATTTTTAACGCGAAGGATGCTGAGTGTTAAGAGTTCGCTGTAGCGAGAGCGGAGCGGTGATGCGAATGCGAGGGATGCCGAGTATTTGCGTCACCGCGCAGCGGGTTTGCGGCGCCCGCGCCGCAAACATTCGACTTGTCGAATCGTTTTTTCGTAACGCCCGCGAAAAAGTTGAGGCAGCTTTCGACATTTCAATGACGCGGAGAGTCTTTAGTGAGACTCGTAGCGTTGTTGGATTGTCGAAAGGTACCGCGAATCGCATTACGATTCGGATTAGCGAATCGATTTTCATGCGGCGGCCAAGCCGCCTATGATCGCTCCCTCCGGTCACTATCGATTTTCAAAACTCACGTTTTGTTTTGATGCGATTTGAAAACCGAAACGAAAAACGAGGCGGATAAACGAAACGCCCGCGCGAGTCGCTTTGACCTTTGCGCGGGCGCGATTCGAATCAAACGAAAACCAAGGCGATGAGATTTTGAGTTTCACGGCTTAGATCTCAGAAAACAGATTTAGAAACTGCGGCGTCAATTCCAACTGTCATCAATCAACCGATACAGTCGCAGTCAACTTATCAATCCCGGTCCATGGGCGGAGCCCTGGCAAGAGCCAACGGCTGCGAACTTGTGGCTACATTTACGATGGAGGTACAAGTTCGCGTCTCTTGCGAGATTTTTCATCTCACAGCACATTTCACGGCAAACCATCGCCGCGCTTAGATCGCCTCGGTGTCCGGTGGCTGTCCGGTAGCGAACCTTTTACCGAGACGCACCGGAGACATTGCGTAACTGTGTCATGCCGCAACAATGTAAAAGTGTGACTGCCGAACTGTGTAATGGCGCAATAACGTAACAACGTTATTGCGTCACTTTTTAACGCCGCCAAGGGTGCCGGGTTTTTAGGGCAGAGCCCTAGTGCGCCGCCGGGCTTTGTACGGCGGCGCACGACACTTGCGGAAAATTTTCAGGCGCGATTAGTTCAATGTTCAATTGTTCTGCTATTCCACAGTCACGTTGTTCTGTTATTTCGATTTGCCGTAATCGCGTTATCGCACAGCTACGCTACTACGTAGTTACGTTATGACACAGTTGCGTTGTGTCATAGTTCGGTTCCGCAAGAGTCGTACACCGCCGTACAAAACTGCGTTTTGCCCGGCGGCGTACGATTTAGGGCTCTGCCCTAAAACCCGGCACACGGCAAAACGAAATAACAGAACTATGTAATAACGACATTACGTAAATACGGCATTGCTGAAAAAGTGAATACCGATAAATCCAAAGGCCGCATTGAGACAGACGGGCGCGCGGCAAGGGTCTGGCCCATCTCATATGTTACCAACGCTAACGGTAAACCTGAACGCCCGGGCACATTCTTTGTTGGATGAAACCATCATAGCGGCTAGCGGAAGGTGTCATCGAAGGAGTGCGCTGTAAAGCACCCGTCTCCTTAACTGTTAGAAATGCGAGTTAATAATCTATGTGGTCGATATGCCGTTAAACCCGCATATCGATACCGTTCAGCCATTCGCCTCGCCCCCGTCGCACGTATCTTCATCCGGTCTGTTACTTTTAATCTAACAGTTCTTTGAGGAACGTAGGTGCTTCTGAATGTACTGTCGACTTCTTCTCAAACTAATCCTAAGAGACAAGGCCGTATGGATTTGTACGCTCGTTCTCGCTGCAG
>CAKUCJ010000008.1 GCA_934643435.1 uncultured Collinsella sp. | reverse complement strand
GCAGGCGGTGCGCGATGCCACGGCGCCGGTCAGGATGGTGGCGACGAGCGACACCAGGCACAGGCCGAACATCGTGGCGGCCATGCGGCTCAGGTAGGCGTTCTGCACGTCGGCGGAGTCGATGCCCTGCGCCTCGTACTCTTCCTGCACATAGGTCACGGCGCGCTGGGTGACGATGGAGCCCGACATGGAACCCATCTTGTCTGCCATCTCGTTGGCGCCATCGACGAGCTTGCTCTGGTCGATCAGGCCGCCTTCGATGCCCAGACGCAGGCTTGCCATGGTAATCTTGCCGCCGTCGGCATCGATCTGCGCCTGCATGTTCTGCGCAGCTGTGGCCTTCTGCTGCATCTCGGCGAGCTGCTCGGGCGTCATCGCGGCCAACTGCTCGGGGGAGGGCATGGCCTGCTGGCCCTCGCCGTCGGAAGCATCCTCGCCGGACGCACCGGTCATGTCACGCATGGAGTCGGCGTCAATGCCCTGGTTGAGGGAGAGGACGACGGTCTCGGGCAGGCTCATAATATCGGCGAGCTTGCTGCCATCGGCGCGTTCGTCCTCGGTACCTTTGTACGTGCGGATGCCATTCTTGTCGGCCTTGCCAAACGCGGCCTCCACGGTCTTGGCGTCCTTGGCGCTCATAAAGAGCTCAAGGTCGTCGAGCGCGTTGGCACGGATGGTGTCGGGCACGGGCGAAGCGATGCCTCCCTGCTGCACACCCACGTCGACGATGTCGCTCATATACGTGGGCAGCGCCAGGTCGGCGTTACAGCTGATCACGATAAGCACGATAGCCGCAAGCAGTGCCAGCACATGCTTCTTAAAGAGCTTGAGAATCCTCACTCGGCATCTCTCCTTTCTTGGTTGTGGTCGATAATCTGGTTGGTGCGTCGCAGAAGGCGCACCAGCTCGTTGGTATCTTCTTCGCCGAGCTGCTCGAGGAATGCCGCGGCGCGGTCCTCAAACTCCCGACGCTTGATTTCAAGATCTTGGAAGCCCTTGTCGGTGACGGTTACATGCACACGGCGTCGGTCGGTCATTGAGTGCTCACGCACCACCCAACCCTTGGCCTCGAGAGCGCGCAGGATATTGGCGATGCGGGCGCTTGAGACCCAGGCGCGATCGGCAAGCTCGCTTGGCGTGAGCGAGCCGCCGGCGAGTAACAGCGCGCGCATTACGGCCATCTCGCCGCTGAGGGCCTGTTCGGTAAAACGCGAAACACGCTGATGCAAGCTGCCAAACTCGATGAAGAGCTGACGTCCAAGCTTGTGGAAATCGGTATTGTCCACCGAAAACCCCTAACACTAGAAACTATTTCTGATGAAAGATGATACCCTCGCGAGCGAGCCTCATGCCGCAAGCAATATAAAGGTCGCATAAAGACTTAAAATCATTCAATTACTGAAACGTTTCAAAGAACTATCATGCACGCGGTTAGGCGAGGGGTTGTCACCACCATGACGACTGGGACTCATTTTTCGCCACGTGCGATGCTCCAACTTCCCGCAAGGAGACACCTGAATCAAGGGGGTTGGAGTCATGGCATTTGACTTCACGGGTAAAACCGCGATCGTTACCGGCGGCACTCAGGGCATTGGCCTCGAGATCGCCAAGGGTATCGTGGAGGGCGGCGGACACGTCGTGCTCATCGCAAGGAATGCTGCCAAGGGCGAGGCCGCGGTGGCCGAGCTCGGCGAGGGCAACAAGTTCTACCAGCTCGACGTTGCCGATGCGCCCAAGGCGCGCGAGACCGTCGAGCAGATTTTCACGGATCTGCCCCAAACGAACATCCTGATCAACTGCGCCGGCGTCATTAGCACCAAGAAATTCGACGAGATTGACGACACCGAGTGGCGTCGCACCATCGACATCAACCTCAACGGTACCTTTACCATGATGAACGCCGTGTACCCGCACTTTAAGGCTGCCCATGCCGGCACCATCGTCAACGTGAGCTCCGTGGCCGGCAAGATCGGCGGCGGCCTGCTCGGCACCGCGGCCTACGCCAGCTCCAAGGCCGGCGTCAACGGCCTGACCAAGGCAGTTGCCAAGGAGGGCGGCAAGTTCGGCATCCGCTGCAACGCCGTGTGCCCGTCGCTCACGCTCACCGACATGACCTCGATCCTCTCGGACGAGAACTCCCAGCGCATCATCAACGGTATCCCTCTGGGCCGCGCCGCCCAGGCAAGCGAGCCGGCGCAGATGGTGCTGTTCTTCGCTTCCGACCTCGCCAGCTTTGTGAACGGCGAGATCGGCGACTGCGATGGCGGCATCGTTCTGGACGGGTAATACCCCGCGGTAATAGTTCGGCGGCGGCCCCTGCGACTCGGGACCGTCGCCTTCTTTCTGATGTAGCCGCGTGCGACAACAACCCGCACGCATCAAAAGGAGATATATATGAGTGAATCAACCGCGGTGGAGGCGCCGGCGGCCAAGGAGCCGTTCTTTAAGATGTCCTCCATCCCGGGCGCCAATATTCTGGTGCCGCTTTTGCTGGGCTGCCTGCTCAACACGCTGTTCCCCGACCTGTTCAAAACGCTCGGCAGCTTTACGCTCGGCATGACCCAGCAGGGTGCAAGCCCGCTCGTGGGTGCCTTCTTGCTCATCGTCGGCACGACGATTTCGTTTAAGAGCGCCCCTGCCGCTGCTGCCCGCGGCGCCATCATCATCGCCATTAAGCAGATCGTGGTCATCGCCGTATCGCTGCTCATTCTCTACGTGTTCAACGACAACCTGTTTGGCATCTCGGCCATGGTGATGCTGGCTGCGTGCACGGGTGCCAACAACGCCATGTACGCTGGCCTAATGGGCACCATGGGCAACGAGGCCGAGCGCGGTGCCGTCGCCATCACCACGTTGGTTGTCGGTCCTCCGGTCACGATGATCGTGCTCGGCGCCGCCGGCCAGGCTCCGATTGGCTGGTCGCTCGTGGGCGCCATCCTGCCGATCGTCGTCGGCATTATCCTGGGCAACCTGTTCCCCAGCTTTAAGAAGATGATGGCCCCGGCGCTGTCCGCCATCATCGTGCTCGTCTTCTTTGCCATGGGTTCGACCATGACCTTCGGCCAGCTCATCAATGGCGGGCTCCCCGGCATCCTGCTCGGCGTGATCTGCTCGGTGGTCTTTGCCATCCCCGTTATCGCGGTCGACAAGCTTACCGGTGGCACGGGTGTCGCAGGTGCGGCAATCTCGAGCTGTGCTGGCGCCAATGTTGCCACGCCTGCTGCCATGGCAAGCGTCAACGAGGCCATGTACGGCGGCGCGGTGCTCGCGACGGCCACGGCACAGGTTGCTGCCTGCGCTATCGTGACTGCCATCCTCACCCCGCTGGTCACCAGCTGGTGCTACAAGCATTTTGAGGGCAAGGAAAGCAGCAAGAAGGCTACGACCGACAAGGCCGCCGCTGCCGCGTAACGCCACGCGCAACAACTCAACGCTCACAACAAGCCAACGCTTCAGGGCGGCCACGGGGTAATCCTCCGTGGCCGCCCTGCCGTCGCCAGAGTCTCTGAGTCACTTTACCCTGCTAAAGCTGGCATAACAGCTAGAGCGACAGGCGTATAAAGGCAAGGAGAAATATCAGACAATTCGGTGAACGGTATCTGCCCGCGCACGCATTTCCTGCGGATTTGTCAAAAACGCTCTTATGCTATAAAAAAAGAAACATATAACAGCCCAGATGGAGAGGGTGGCTATGTTATCCTTCTCAGACGGGTGAAATCTTGGGTTTAGGGTTGCAGCGCCAAGGTGGACAAACGTTTTTCCCTGTGCCAACGCGTGGCGGAAAACGTAAGAAGCCGGTCGTGCAAGCCGAACATTCAAGAATTCAATAAGCAGCGGTGTGAGAGAGCGCCGCATTACACGTAACTAGGAGCGTGGTTACACAATGCAGGAGGCATGGGAAGGCTTCAAGGAAGGCATCTGGACGGGAGAGGTTGACGTCCGAGACTTCATCCAGAAGAACTACACCCCCTACGAGGGCGACGATTCGTTCCTCGCCGGCCCGACCGAGCGTACCAAGGAGCTGTGGGGCGAGGTTCTCGACCTGCTGCTCAAGGAGCGCGAGCAGGGCGGCGTCCTCGATATGGACACCAAGACCGTCACGGGTATCGTGAGCCACCCCGCTGGCTACATCGATAACGCCCACCGCGAGAAGGAGACCATCGTCGGCCTCCAGACCGACAAGCCGCTCAAGCGCGCTCTGCACGTCAACGGCGGTATCCGCATCGCTTGCCAGGCTGCCAGCCAGCACGGCTACAAGATCGACGAGAACGTTGTCGAGCGCTACACCTTCGAGCGCAAGACCCACAACGCCGGCGTCTTCGATGTCTACACCCCCGAGATGCGTGCTTGCCGCTCGGCCCACATCATCACCGGTCTGCCCGATGGCTATGGCCGCGGCCGCATCATCGGCGACTACCGTCGTGTCGCCCTGTACGGTGTCGACTACCTGATCAAGGACAAGGAGGCCCAGAAGGCTTCCACCCCGACGGTCATGACCGCCGACAACATCCGCGATCGCGAGGAGCTGCAGGAGCAGATCCGCGCCCTCGGCGAGCTCAAGATGATGGCCGAGACCTATGGTTTCGACATCTCCAACCCTGCTACCAACACGCAGGAGGCCATCCAGTGGATGTACTTCGCCTACCTCGCTTCCGTCAAGGAGCAGAACGGCGCCGCTATGTCCATCGGCCGTACCTCCACGTTCATCGACATCTACGCTGAGCGCGACCTTGCCAACGGTACCTTCACCGAGGAGCAGATCCAGGAGTTCGTGGATCACTTCATCATGAAGCTCCGCATGGTCAAGTTCGCCCGTACCCCCGAGTACCAGGCCCTGTTCACCGGCGACCCGCAGTGGGTCACCGAGTCCATCGGCGGTATGGGTGTCGACGGTCGTACGCTCGTTACCAAGATGAGCTACCGCTACCTGCACACGCTCGAGAACATGGGCACCAGCCCCGAGCCCAACATGACCGTTCTGTGGTCGACCCGCCTGCCTGAGAACTTCAAGAAGTTCTGCGCCAAGACGTCCGTCGCCAGCTCCTCGATCCAGTATGAGAACGACGACCTTATGCGCGTCTACCACGGCGACGATTACGGCATTGCCTGCTGCGTGTCCTCCATGCGCATCGGCAAGGAGATGCAGTTCTTCGGCGCCCGCGCCAACCTGGCCAAGTGCCTGCTGTACGCACTCAATGGCGGTGTTGACGAGGTCTCCAAGAAGCAGGTCGGCCCCAAGTATCGCGCCGTCGAGGGCGATACGCTCGATTACGACGACGTTGTGGCCAAGTACAACGACATGATGAAGTGGCTCGCTGGCGTGTACGTCAACTCGCTGAACATCATTCACTACATGCACGACAAGTATTGCTACGAGCGCATCCAGATGGCTCTGCACGACAAGCACGTGCATCGTTGGTTCGCTACGGGCATCGCTGGCCTTTCCGTCGTGGCTGACTCCCTGTCCGCCATCAAGTACGCCAAGGTCCACCCCGTCCGTGACGAGAACGGCATCATCGTCGACTTCGAGACCGAGGGCGAGTTCCCCAAGTACGGTAACGACGACGACCGCGTCGACCAGATCGCTCACGACGTTGTGCACCAGTTCATGGAGTACATCCGCATGAACGACACCTACCGCAACTCCGTCCCCACGACCTCGGTCCTGACCATTACCTCCAACGTCGTGTACGGCAAGAAGACCGGCTCCACGCCTGACGGCCGCAAGGCTGGCCAGCCGTTCGCCCCGGGTGCTAACCCCATGCACAAGCGCGATAGCCACGGCGCCATCGCTTCGCTGTCTTCGGTTTCCAAGCTCCCGTTCCGCGATGCTCAGGACGGCATCTCCAACACCTTCTCCATCATCCCGGGTGCGCTCGGCAAGGAGGACCAGGTGTTCTTTGGCGATATCGACCTTGATCAGCTGGGCGAGTAACTATTGTTAGTGCTATACTAACAATAACGATTACTGATTAGAGCGCCGGTTTCGGCCGGCGCCTATCAATCGAAGGAGACACATTATGAAGGTTTCTGAAGTTTCCGAGACTCAGGCCGATAACCTGGTCCACATGCTCGACGCTTACGCCGAGAAGGGTGGCCACCACCTGAACATCAACGTCTTCAACCGTGAGACGCTGCTCGACGCTCAGGCTCACCCCGAGAAGTACCCGCAGCTGACCATTCGCGTTTCCGGCTATGCCGTGAACTTCCACACGCTCACCAAGGAGCAGCAGGACGAGGTCATTTCGCGTACCTTCCACAACAAGTTCTAAAGGGTTCAACTCCTGCAGGATTGCTGGGGCCGGATTTGGGTTATTTTCCAAAACGTCCTCGGACATGCGAGAAGCCCCCGCTGCGCACTACGTGCGGCGGGGGCTTCTCGCGTCCTGCGGGATGTTTTGGAAAATAACCCAAATCCGGCCAGGCGGGGTCCTTCGGAGTCACCCTTTAGGCGGAACTCACCTACTATTTTTTGAATGTGCTGTTTACTTGGTTGGGCGGATGCCGTTTCCCGGCTGTTGTTGGGGTATGCTGGGGTCTGTGAAAACGAATGACATGTGTTGCTGATGGGGGAGAGCGGTTTATGGGTCGCGAGGGTGGTCGTTCTAAGGATTTGGCTAAGCCTGGTATTAAGGAAGTTGCTGCGGTGGCGGGGGTTTCGCCTACTACCGTATCTCGCGTGCTTAATAATCGTGGCTATATTAGCCAGGAGACCCGCGACAAGGTTCGGGCTGCTATGGAGCGCATCAACTACACGCCTAACGATGTCGCTCGTGCCATGCTCAATGGTCGCCTCAACCTTATCGGTATGATCGTACCCTTCGTGAGCAGTCCGTTTCATGCGCAAGTCGTGCAGGCGGTTGAGCGTACGCTCGCCGAGAACGGCTTTAAGATGCTGCTATGCAATAGCGCTAATCGACCGGATCGTGAGCGTTCCTATATCGACATGCTTCGTCGCAATATGGTCGATGGCGTCATCGTCAACTCGCTCAACATTGGTGCTGAGGCTTATGCCGAGATGGGTCTGAGCTTGGTCGGCATTGACTGTGACCTGGGCGGGGGCTCTGTCCAGATTGCGAGCGACAGCTATGGCATTGGTGAGCTTGCCACGCGTCGTCTGATTGATGATGGCTGCTCCCGCATCTTGTGTCTTCGTAACAATAGCCGCATGAGGATGCCCGCAAATAAGCGCTCCGAGGCCTATCGCGATGTCGTTGCCGAGGCTGGCCTGCCCGCGCTTGTTCGCGAGGTTGAGTTCGTTAAGTCCGATGACGAGAAGGGTGAGGCCGTCGCACAGATCCTCGACGAAAACCCCGATATCGATGGCATCTTTGCCGGCGACGACACGATGGCGGCCATTTGCCTCAACGTTATGAAACAGCGCGGCCTGAGCGCTCCGGACGATATCAAGGTCGTGGGCGCAGACGGCGCTCGTCGCACCATGACGTTTATGCCCGACCTGACGACCGTGCGTCAGGATATCGATCGCATTGGCGAGCTGGCGGCACAATCCATCATTGCACTTGTTAACGGAGAGCAGCCCGAGTCGAATATCAAGCTTCCCGTTGAGCTTATCGAGGGTAAGACCGCGTAATTCAATTTCACAGCAAAAGAGCCCCTAAACGTCATCTATGACCGTTCACCGGCATATGTCAACCGTTTGCCGACGACTGGAGCTGCAAAAAAACGTATCAGTATGAAAACGTTTGACACATGAAAACGATTGACATATCTTTCAATTGTTTCGAGTCGGCATCGTGTGGGAAGGAAGCCTCTGATGCATAAGGTCTATTACCAGCCTGAGGGAATTTGGGTGGGCGACATCATGCCCTACGGCGAGGATGGCACGTTCTATCTCTATCATCAGCGCGATACGCGCAATCCTGGTCCTTTTGGTGAGCCGTTTGGTTGGGCGCTCGCTACGACCAAAGACTTTGTCGATTACAAGGACTTTGGTGAGAGCCTGGAGCGTGGCGGCGACGAGGAAGTCGACCAGTACATCTACGCTGGCACCGTCTTTAAGGTTGGCGAGAAGTATCACGCGCTGTATACGGGCTGCAACCGCGACAAGGTCAAGGCACGCCTGATGAAGCAGGTCCTGCTCCACGCCACGAGCGATGACGCCGTTAAGTGGGAGAAGAACATCGCCGAGACGCTGCTTCCTCCGCAAGAGGGCTACGACGACCGCAACTGGCGCGATCCCTTTGTGCTGTGGGACGAGGAGAACGAGGAGTACATGCTCATCCTCGGCACGCGCGTGGGCGAGGACAAGCGTCTGATGACTGGCCGCCTGGTCAAGTTCACCTCCAAGGACCTTGAGAACTGGGAGTTCCAGGGCGACTGGTGGAACCCGGGCCTGTACACCATGTTCGAGATGCCCGATCTGTTTAAGATGGGCGACTGGTGGTACCTGGTGTTCTCCGAGTACAGCGATGGCAACAAGACGCGCTACCGCATGTCCAAATCCATTAACGGCCCGTGGATCACTCCCGCCGACGACTCCTTCGATGGTCGCGCGTACTACGCCGCCCGTACCGCATTCGACGGCGAGCGCCGTGTGCTCTTTGGTTGGGTTCCCACGCGCGATGAGGGCGGCGACCCCAGCTCGTATCTGTGGGGCGGTACCTTTATGCCCCTCGAGGTTGCCCAGCGCGAGGACGGCACCTTGGGCACCAAGCTTCCCGACAGCATGCTCGCCGCGTTTGGCGAGGGCAAGGCTGTCGAAGCCTTCGAGCTTTCCTGTGAGAGCGGTAAGGTCGAGCAGGTCCTGGCAGCAGACGCCGGTTCCACGTATTTGCTCGATGCCGACATCGAGCTCGGCGGCGACGCGGCGGGATTCTCGGTGAAGTTTGCCGAGGATGCCGAGACCGGCCTTGCCTATGAGTTCCGCGCCAACCTGCGCGAGGGCAAGCTCGAGTTTACGCCTGCGCCGCAGTACCCGTGGTTCCAGGTCAATAACATGGGCCTGGAGCGTCCGCTGTTCTTTAAGGGCGAGGGCACCCACCATGTGCGTCTCGTTGTCGACGACGACATCGCGACGATCTTTGTCGATGATGTCGCGCTTAACGCGCGCTTCTGCAACAAGCAGGGCCAGGGCGTGGCGCTTACCGTTACCGATGGCACGCTGAGCTGCTCGTCGGCAACGATTGCAAGCCTGTAAGAGGGCGTTAATCTAGTCGTGTAGTAATCGGGATTGGAATGAGACATGGATTACAAAGAGATATCTCAGCAAGTCGTCGATAACGTCGGTGGCCTGGACAACATCGAGGGCGCTACGCACTGCGTCACGCGCCTGCGCCTGGTGCTCAAGGATGCGAACAACTACAACAAGGCCGAACTCGAGAACATCGATGGCGTCAAGGGCGTGCTGTACAACAGCGGCCAGCTCATGATCATCTTTGGCACCGGCACCGTCAACAAGGTCTATGACGCCTTTATGGCTCTGACCGGTGTCAAGGAGATCAGTGCCTCCGAGGTCAAGGGTGCCGAGGCGGACAAGAAGGGCAAGATCTTCTCCGTCCTCAAGGTGTTCTCCGACATCTTCATCCCCATCATCCCCGCCTTCGTCGGTGCCGCCATCATCATCGGTCTTAAGTCGCTGATCGTGGCCAACGGCCTCTTTGGCATGGAAGGTAGCTTGGCTGACCAAAGCGAGTTCCTCAAGAACGTCGCGAGCTTCTTTGGCATCATCGCCACCACCTTCGATTACCTGCCTGTCCTGGTGATGTACAGCGCGGTTAAGCGTTTTGGCGGCAACCCGATCCTGGGCATCCTCGTCGGTATCGTCATGGTTCACCCGAGCCTTATGAACCGCAACACGTTCGTTATGGATCCGACGGGCGCTGAGTATTGGAACTTTGGCCCGCTCTCCATCCCCATGGTTGCCTTCCAGGGCGGCGTATTCCCCGCAATCCTGACCGCCTGGTTCATGGCTAAGGTCGAAAAGATCGCCCAGAAGTACATCCCCGAGGTCGTCTCGTTCGTCTTCGTTCCGACCGTTACCCTGATTCTTGCCAACGTTGCTCTGTTCACCGTGTTCGGCCCGCTCGGCAACCTGATTGGTGACGTGCTCGCCGGAGTGATCGATGTCCTGTACAACAGGATGGGTGTCTTTGGCGCCTTCGTGTTCGCCGCATTCCTGCAGCCGCTCGTTGTCACCGGTACGCACCAGTTTATCCAGGGCATCGAGGCCAACCTCGTCGCCACGACTGGCTTCAACTACATTCAGGCCATCTGGTCCGTCTCCATCATCGCCCAGGGCGGCGGCGCTATCGGCATGTACCTCATCCACAAGAAGCACTCCAAGGAGCGCAGCATCTGCATGTCTTCCTTCATCCCGACGCTGGTCGGCATCTCGGAGCCCGCAATCTTTGCTGCAAATATGCGCTACTCGATCATCCCATTCATTTGCGCCTGCATCGGTGCCGGCTGCGGCGGCGCCTTCGTTAAGCTCTTTGAGGTCCGTGCTATCGGTCAGGGTCTGACCGGCGTGCTTGGCCTGCTCATCGTCACGCCCGAGACGCTCGTGTGGTACGTGGTCGGCAACCTCATTGCCTTCTTTGTGCCGATCATCCTCATTTTTGCCTACAACAAGGCAAAGGGTGTTCCGACCACCGACGCCGAGGGCGCTGGCGCTGGTTTCGATGTCAGCTTCTAGATTGAAGTCGACAATGTAATCAACGGGCTGGCCCGTTAGGGGAGGGCGTTCGGCTTGCTTGGCCGGGCGTCCTTTCCTCTCAATGAGAAGGACAAATGACATGTTCAATCAAAAGAGCAAGGTGACGCGCTCAGGCTACGAGCAGTGGCGCGCTGGTCAGGATAAGGCGGCGGCTCGCATTGCCGCCGATTCGGAGAGGCTTGTGTTTCACATTGAGCCCGAGCTCGGCTGGCTCAACGACCCCAACGGACTGGTGCAGGTTGGCGATACCTACCACATCTATCACCAGTACGATCCGTTTGATGCCGCGCACGGCGGACCGGTCCTTTGGAACCATCTGACGACAAAGGATTTTGTGACGTACGAGAATCGGGGCCCGGCGCTCTTTCCCGATTCCGACATAGATTCGAGCGGTGCGTACTCTGGGTCGGCGTTTATGCACGACGGCAAGGTCCACTACTTCTATACCGGCAACGTCAAGCATTTTGACCGCGATGACTACGACTACGTGTTGACGGGGCGCGATCAAAACCAGATTCATATGGTTACCGATAACCCCGACGAGCTGGGCGAAAAGCGTCTGGCGGTCGGTCCGCTCGATTATCCCGACGACATCGGTACCCACGTGCGCGATCCCAAGATTCTTGAGCACGATGGCGTCTATTACATGGTGCTGGGCGCGCGCACGAAAGATGACCGCGGATGCGTGCTCGTGTTCACGTCGTGCGATTTGGAATCTTGGAAATATGCGACGCGCATTGAGTTGGACGAGAAGTTTGGCTTTATGTGGGAGTGCCCCGACCTGTTTGAGTTGGATGGCGAACTCGTGCTCGTCTGCTGTCCACAGGGTGTGCCCGCCGAGGGCTGGCGTTACCACAACCCGCACCAGTGCGTATGGTTCTGCATTGAGGCCGATTGGGAGGCTCCGAGCTTTAAGGTCGTCGACCAGGGCATGCCGCCGATGGTCGACGCGGGATTTGATTTCTACGCGCCCCAGTCCTTTGAGGACAATGAGGGCCGTCGCCTGATGATCGGCTGGGTTGGTTGTCCCGATGCAACGGTGGAGAATCCGACGGTTGAGCGCGGCTGGCAGTGCGCACTGACGGTGCCGCGCCAGCTGAGTATGCACGACGGCAAGCTCTGCCAGTGGCCTGTCCGTGAGCTCGAAAAGCTGCGCGGTGATTGCGCGCATGTTCATGCTGGCGAGACCGTTGCGGAACCGGGCCGCCTGTTTGATGCCGTTATTTCCTGCGAAGGGGCAAAGACTGTCGAGCTCGAGATCCGCGAGGGCGTTACCGTGCGCTTTGCAGACGGCAAGCTCACGCTCGATATGGGCGATGAGGGCTATGGGCGTGAGGTAAGGTTGGTTGAGACCGGCGAACTTCACGATCTGCGCGTTCTGTCGGATACGACCTTGGTAGAGATTTTCGCCAACGGCGGAGAGACTGCGCTCACAAGCCGTACGTATTCGCCTGCGGCATCCACGATAAGGCTGCTCGTCGAGGGCACGGCATCGATGAAGTTTTACCGTCTTGCCAAGTAGCCTGCGTGCAGTGGGATAAATAATCGACGGTTACCGTTTATCGCATATAGCTACCGTTTGCGGTATAAGCAACAGATTTTTCTGAACCGTGTAAAATCTTTACCAAGCACGGAGTTTTTCAGGGAGACGCTGTCCTTTGTTATAGGCGAAGGGCGGCGTCTCTCTGGCGCTGGGGCCGTTGCACAACAGTGCGGCGGCGGTGGTGCACTGAGTAATACAAATGCCAACGGCTAGATAGGTAGTGATGGTAATGGGCAAGTACGTAATCGTGGTTGAGTCTGGGTCGGATGTGACGCCGGAGCTTTGCGAGCGCTATGGTATCGTGCGCGTGCCCATGCATGTCACGATTGGCGACGAGACCGTCGAGGATGGCTCCATCGATCCGCTCGAGATTTATTCGCGCTGCAACGAGTTTGGCGTAATGCCCAAGACCAGTGGCTGCTCGCCGGCGGATTTTGCTCATGTATACGATCGCATTCACGCCGAGCAGCCCGACGCGACCATTCTTCACCTTGCGTACTCCGAGGTTACGACCTGTTCGCATCAGTCCTCGAAGATCGCCGCCGCGGGTCGCGATTACGTCTTCTCCATGGATACGCGTTTTGTCTCGGTGGGCCAGTCACTGGTTGCCGTTGAGACCGCCAAGTATATCGAGGCCCATCCGGACGCAACCGTCGACGAGATCTTCGCTTTCACGAACGCCGTTATGGACCGCGTGCTGCTGGGCTTCGTTCCCACCGACCTTGCCTTCCTCAAGGCTGGCGGTCGCCTGTCCAACGTTGCGTTCTTGGGCGCCCACCTGCTCAAGATCAAGCCTTGCATTGAGGTGACGGGCGGCAAGTTTGTAGCAACCAAGAAGTTCCGCGGCTCTATGCTCAAGTGCGCCCGTGCCTTTATTGACCACATGGTTGCGAAGGGCGATATTGATTACTCGCACATTGGTTTGGCGTATTCAGTGGGCCTTTCCGAGGAGCTGCGCGACGATATGGAGGTCTATGCGCACGACCTGGGCTTTAAGGACGTTACCTGGACTCAGGTCGGCGGCGTCATCTCGAGCCACTGCGGCCCGACTGCCTTTGGTGCTGTGCTCACGCTTAAGGCGTAAAGGTCGCAGGCGAACGTTCGTCAGCCCGTCCTCTCAACATGAGCCCCTCCGCTGCGGTAGGGAGTAGATTGAAGCGTGCCATTCTGGCCCGAGACGTTTAAACGCAAACGCATGGGCTAGAATGGCTCTGGCATTTATTTGGTTGCATCCAAGGAGAGGCAAGGTAGCGCGAATGGCAGAAATGACGCTTGAGGGTGTGGACGCCCGTCCCGAAGACTCTGCGTTTGCCCTAGGACGCGTACATTCGATTGAGACGATGGGAACGGTCGACGGACCCGGCATCCGCTTTGTGGTGTTTGTTCAGGGCTGCCCCATGCGTTGCGCGTATTGCCACAATCCCGATACCTGGTCTGTTAACGGCGGCACCATGGTGACCGTCGAGCACCTGATGGACGAGTTCCAGAGCAACCATGAGTTCTATCGCAGCGGTGGTATTACGGTGTCCGGCGGCGAGCCGCTCCTGCAGCCCGCGTTTTTGGCCGA
>CAKUCJ010000007.1 GCA_934643435.1 uncultured Collinsella sp. | reverse complement strand
GTGACATATAAGAACATCTGGTTCAAGTCGGATAGCGAGGCCGGCAAGTTTACGTCAAATCTGTTCTCGTTCCCGACAACCTACGTTATCGACCAGAACGGCAACATCGTAGGGGAGCCCATCGTGGGTGCCATCAGCTCCGCCGAGCAGCGCGCGGCGCTCGATAAGCTTATCGACCAGGCGATTGCGAATAGCGAGCAGTAAAGGCTGAGTACACGTAATGTGACAAAGTGACAGTCCCTTTGTCACATTGTCGATGTTGTGTGCGGGACGGTGCGCTGTGTGGCGTGCCGTCCCGTTCGTTTTTTGGCGCGCTTCGTTACATTCCTCACTGGTACCAGCAAAAAATGGGGATAGAGTAGGACAAACGCGTCGAATACGAACGGCGGGAGAGCGGGCGAGTGCGTCCGCGGGGGAGAGGTTGCCGTCCATGCTGGAGCTCAAAGATATTTGCAAAAGGTACGTCACGCAGTCGTTTACACAGGTGGCGCTCGATAATGTGAGCCTCTCCTTTCGCGATAACGAGTTCGTGGCCATTTTGGGCCCATCGGGTTCGGGCAAAACCACGATGCTCAACGTTATTGGCGGACTCGATCACTTTGATTCTGGCGACCTGCTCATCGACGGCATTTCGACCAAGGATTTCCGCGACCGCGATTGGGATGCCTACCGCAACAACCGCATCGGCTTTGTGTTCCAGAGCTATAACCTCATTCCGCACCAGACTATCTTGGAAAACGTGGAGCTGGCGCTTACGCTTACGGGTGTGGGCCATGCCGAGCGTTGTCAGCGTGCGCGCGAGGCGCTTGAGGCAGTTGGCCTGGGCGAGCATGTGAACAAGCGCCCGAGCCAGCTTTCGGGCGGACAGATGCAGCGCGTGGCCATTGCCCGTGCTCTGATCAACGATCCCGAGATTGTGCTGGCCGACGAGCCGACCGGCGCCTTGGACTCTACGACATCCATGCAGGTCATGGACTTGCTCAAAGAAGTGGCACGCGACCGTTTGGTCATCATGGTTACGCATAATCCCGAGCTGGCGTGCCGTTACGCCACGCGCATCGTCAGCCTGGCGGACGGCAAGATCACCGACGATTCCGATCCCTTCGATGTCGCTGAGGCTGCGCGCCGCGAGGCCAAGCCCACGCGCAGAACCTCGATGAGCTTTGTAACGGCGCTGGGCCTTTCTGCCCGCAACCTCATGACCAAGAAAGGCCGTACGGCCATGACGGCTTTTGCGGGCTCGATTGGCATTATCGGCATCGCGGCGATTCTGGCGCTCTCCAACGGCGTGAACAACTACATCAAAAAGGTCGAGGAGGATACGCTCTCGAGCTACCCGCTTACCATTTCCAAGCAGGATTACGACCTGTCGTCCATGATGGGCGGGCAGGGGACTACGGATGATGACGCGTCCACGGGCGAGGATTCGTCCGACAACTCCGGCGGCAAAGCCAAGGGAAGCGGCAAGATTCCCGTGGTCACGGCCGTAAAGGATATGTTTGCCAGCGTTAAGTCCAATGATATGACGAGCTTCAAGGCGTGGCTCGATGACGGCGGCGACGGCATCGACAAAGAGATCAATGCCATTCAGTATGGTTATGGCGTGACGCCGGTTGTTTATCGCGAGGGCAAGGGCGATGAGAAGCCAGTCCGGCTGGTGCCCAACGCTATGACCGAGGCCATGAGCGGCGGCGCGAGCTCGGCGGCGACGGTGAGTATGGATTCCATGGGCACCTCGGTCTTTAACGAGATGATCGACGATCAGGCCCTGCTCGACAGCCAGTACGATGTCGTCGCCGGTCATTGGCCCACATCTGCCAACGAGGCAGTGATGGTGCTTTCGAGCCGCGGCACAGTGGGCGACTACACACTCTACAGCATCGGCGCGCTGGATATTGATGAGCTCAATGATTTGGTCAATAGCGCCATGTCGGCCGACGGTGGGGTGGAGGCGCCCGAGACCGGAACCGACTTTACCTACGACGATGCGCTTTCGACCACGTTTAAGGTGCTGTCGCCGGCAGATGCCTATCGCAAAAACGATGAGACCGGCATATGGACCGATATGTCTAACGATACCGACTATATGTCTGCCAAGGTTGCCGACGGCATTGACGTGCGCATTGTGGGCGTGGTGCGACCCAACGAGACGGCCAATGCCAGTGCGTTGTCCCCGGGCATTGCCTACACGCACGCGTTGACGCGTCAGCTTATGGAGCGCGCGGCCGATTCGCAGATCGTGCAGGAGCAGCTAGCTCACCCCGAGACGGATGTCTTTACCGGCAAGTCGTTCGATGAGCTGCGAGGTGAGGCCAAGCAGGGCGTTGACTTGAGCAGTATGTTCAGCGTGGACGAGGCGGCGCTCAAGAGTGCGTTCTCGTTCGATACATCGGCGCTTTCGGGTGTTGCCGGTGGCATGGATCTTTCGGGCATTGACCTGTCCGGATTGGATATCGATCTTTCGGGCGTTGGGCAGAATGTCGACTTTACTGACATTATGGCCAAGGCGCCGACCCCGGATTTCTCGGGCGTCTTCGATGGATTGGAGCTCACGCCCGAGCAAATGCAGCAGGTGGGCACGCTTGCCAACCAGCTGTTCACGGGCTTTATGCAGTCGGATCAGTTTAAGGCCCTGACGCCCGAGGACCTTAAAGATGCATCGAAGCTCGCTGCCGCGTTTTCGGCATATCTCGAGAACGATACCGCGGCGCAGCAGTGCTTGGCGCAGCTCAAGGCGCTCGGTGGCGATGCTCTGGCCGAGCGTTTGCAGCAGGCCATGGCCGACTACGTGCAAAAGCAGCTGGCTCCTTACTTGCAGCAGGCGATGGGCCAGGTGATGAAGACGATTAGCGACCAAATCGCGACGACGGTATCGGCGCAGCTCAAAGCGGGCGCGGCGGGACTCATGAATCAGATGGCAACACGGATGTCGTCGAGCTTTGCCAACCTGGCGAGCGCTATGCACGTGGATGCCACCGCTTTTGCCCGCGCTATCCACTTCAACATGGACGCCGAGGACCTGAGCTCGCTCATGATGAGCTATGCCAAGGCGTCGCAGCTCACCTATGACAACAACCTGACCACGTTGGGCTACGCCGATGAGGCCGACCCCATCTCGGTCAAGATCTTCCCGCGCGACTTTGAGGCAAAGGAGCGCGTGCTCGACCATATCGATGCATACAACGAGCAAGTCAAAGCTGCCGGACATGATGAGCAGGCCATCTCGTATACCGACTACATGGGCATCATCATGGGCTCGGTGACCGATATCGTGAACACCATCAGCTTGGTGCTCATCGCATTCGTGAGCATCAGCCTGGTCGTGAGCTCCATCATGATCGGCATCATCACCTACATCAGCGTGCTGGAGCGCAAAAAGGAGATCGGCATCCTGCGCGCGATCGGTGCATCGAAACGCAACGTGGCTAACGTGTTCAATGCCGAGACCTTTATCGAAGGTCTTATCGCTGGTGTTTTTGCCATCGTTGTCGTGGTGCTCGTGAGCTTCCCGGTCAATGCTTGGGCTCTTGCGACCAAGCAAGTACCCAACCTGATGAGCCTTCCCGTGCAAGATGCACTGGTGCTCATCGCGATTTCGGTGGTGCTGACGGTCGTCGCCGGCCTGCTGCCAGCCCGCAGCGCATCCAAGAAAGACCCCGTGGAGGCCCTGCGCTCGGAATAATGTGACAGAGGGACAGTTTCTTTGGCACATTGAGACCCTTGCAAAATCGGGGTCTAATACTTTTCCGAGAAGTGAACGAGCCAAAATGGACCCTCGAAGCATCGGCACTTTTTGAACGCGGTTTCCTGCGGTTTTGGCGTCTAAAAATGTCGGTGCTTCGGGGGTCCAAAAACGGTCGTTCACTTCTCGGGAAAAGCATTCACCTTCAATATGATGACGCTGCTTGCGTGTGACAACCGGAGTGTAAGCCCCTAGCTTTTCTTTGCGGAGAGCATAAGGCTAATTTCTGGGTGCGTGTATTTGTCGAACTCTTCCTCGGGCTCGGTGTCAAAGGTGTAGTACGACTTTATGGAGTCGTCCTCTGTCTTGAGGCTGATTCCTTCGTACGGGGAGCCGGCCAAAAACGCCTGCTTAAATTTATCTGATAGGCTGCATGTTGTAAGGAGGCTTGGAGTTGCAACAGAAATATCCAGCCCGTTGAGCGGTTCGCAGAGCGTTGCGATATCTTGCTCGACGCCTGCGAGGTTGTCCGCAAGACTTGCCTTGGGATCGATTTGACTGGTGTAGTCGACATCCGTGAGCATGCCGTCCGCATCAAAAGTGAGGTAGACATAGGCTGCCTGGGCGTCGAGGTCGTTATCGCGCAGATAGCCGATGATGCGATAGCCGTAGTCGTGGTATGACTCGTATGGGTCGTCTGCCGCGATGCGTTCGCACACGGGCCCCAATGCGTTTTGCGCAATGGCCAGCTGCTCGGCGGCGATTGCCTTCCTTGCTTGAAGCTCGCTATTGCCCTGAACGAACTGAGGGATGTAGACACCGAGTAGCACGATGGCGGGCACAGCAATGAGGGCGATAATCTGCTTTTTGGCGCTCGGAATCGCAACGCCGTATGCGTTTGCCATGGCTTCGGCATTGCTCGAGGTTTCGGCCAGCACGTCTGCCGCAGTGGCGACTGCCCCTACGGCGCCGGCAATCTCTGCGGCGCCGCCCAGGTTGCGCGCGGCATCGTTATCGCTGCCCTTGAGAAGCCGACCGGCGGCCTGCGCGGCGAGCACGCCGGCAACCTCTGCGGAACGGTCTTTGTTGGTTTGGGCTACTGCGAGCCTGTTCTGCAGCTCTTTCCACTGCTTGCCCTGCATTCCAAAGCGTGGTGCCAGCGCACAGTAGCAAAAGATGGCGAGCTCGATTGCGGTGAGCGCAATGGCCGTATAAATTCCCGCCGGCTGGAACTCCTTTTGGTGAAACGCAATATCGTTGATCATTTGAAGCGGCAGCATCAACAGACATGCTACGAACGCCATGACGAGCGCGGCTGCTGCGATCTTGGGGTACGTGCAGTACCGCTGGATACGTTTTGCTTCCTGTTCGCTGAGCTGCTGCATGGGGCCCTCGACTCTCATCGCTTCTGTCCGTGACACGCGTGTGTCCTTGAGTATAAATGAGCAATAGAGCGTTCGTTCTTTACGTCCGATGACTGGAGAATGTGACAAAGGGATGAATAGCAAGAAAGGGGGCCGCCGCGTGACGGTCCCCTTTGCTTTTGGGCGCTATGACGCAGCTTCGAGAATGCTACGACGTGGCCGTGCTGAGGTGCATGGCTTGTTGTGCGGGCCTGCAGTAGGCGAGTGCGCCGGCCATGAGCAGGGCCGTTGTGCTAAAGCTCACCGGATAGGCAAGCATGACGGTGGCAAACGTGGGGTGTGCCGGAAAGACGACCAGAGCCCAAAAGAAGCGCGTGCCGCACACGCCGATTGCCGTGAGCGCCGAAGGCAGCGCCGAGATGCCAAATCCTCGCAGGTAACCGGACATGTTCTCGTACACCATGCTAAACACGTAGGCGGGGAAGAGTGTGCACACGCGCACATAGGCGATATCGAGAACCTCGGCATCCGAGCTGAAGAGCGTCAAAATCGTACGTCCCTGCCATACGACCAGTACGATCATGACGACGGTGATGATCGCGTCTTCGATGAGGGCGACCTTAAGTACGTCTTTGCAGCGGCCCAGATTGCCTGCGCCATTGTTTTGGCCCACGAACGTGGTGCATGCCTGGCTAAACGAGTTGAGCAGGCTGTAGCAGACAAACTCCAGCGCAAGTGCGGCAGAAGATGCAGCCACGACCTGAGCGCCCAGACTGTTAATACAGGTTTGGATGAGAATGTTTGCCAGCGAAAAGAAACTGCCCTGGATACCTGCGGGAAGCCCGATGCGAACGATTTTGGTGACCGATTCGCGGTCGATGCGTAGGCGCCTGGGATCGATGCGAATGGCCTCGTCCGCTTTGAGGAGGCGTGTGAAGAGAAATCCGGAGCTTACGATGTAGCACAGCACGGTGGCCAGCGCCACACCAGCAGCGCCCCAGCCCAAGAATGCTACGAAGATGCCGTCGAGTACGACGTTGAGCGCTGCCGAGATGGCAAGTGCCATAAGCGGCATGCGCGTTACGCCAACGCTTCGAAATACGGCGGCTTCAAAGTTAAATAATAGGATTGCCGGGATGCCCAACAGATACACGCGCAGGTAGACAAGGGCATCATTAAAGATCTCGGGCGGCACGCTCAGGCATTGCATAAGCGGTCGGCTCGCGATCTCCATCAGGATGGTCACAACGACGCCAAGAAGCGCAAGAACCACGGCGGTGTGCGCACAGCGATTCGCGCGATCTCGATTGCCGGCGCCTACGGCATGCGCGATCGTGACGTTCGCGCCCAAAGAGAGGCCGACAAACATCATGATGAGCAGGGTCGCAATGGGTGTGGTCGAGCCTACGGCAGCCATACCAAGCGTTCCGCCGTCGGGTGAGAAGTGTCCGATCATCAAGGTGTCGATGAGATTCGAAAGCTGCTCGAGAATGCCGGTGATGGCGACAGGTAATGCGAACAACGGGATATCGCGCCACAGCGAACCGTGAAGGATGTCGATGCTGGTGTTCGATTGTGCCATAAGAGTTTGCTTCTAGCCTTTCGTATTTACTTTTGACCCTCGACGTCGGGATGCCAGGTGCTGTAGAACGCGAGTTTCTCGGCCGTGCGCTCGTAGAAGGGCTTGCCGTGATTGAGGGTTGCCATCTGCGCCATGTCCTCGTCGGTGAGTTCAAAGTCGAAGATGTTGATGTTGTCGGCAATGTGCGACGGCGTCTTGGAGCCGGGGATTACGACGTTGCCCTGCTGGACATGCCAGCGCATGATAACCTGGGCCGGGGTCTTGCCGTACTTGGCGGCAAGCTCGCGAACGACGGGCTCCTCGAGGATGACCTTGTTGTCGCGGCCGCCGAGCGGATACCAGGCCTGAAGCACGATGCCGTACTTGTCCAGCAGCGCCTTGAGCTCGGTCTGCGGGAAGTAGGGGTGGCACTCCACCTGGATAAGGGCGGGCATAACCTCGCAGTGGGCGAGCAGATTCTCGATCTCGGACTGATTGAAGTTGGAGATGCCGATGGAGCGCAGCTTGCCTGCCTTGTAGGCTGCCTCGAGCTTGGCGTAGCCGGCCACGTAATCACCTGCGGGCTGGTGAAGGATCATAAGGTCGATGTAATCGCAGCCCAGACGCTCAAGCGTTTCGTCCACGGCGGTGTCGGACTCATAGAAGCACGGCCAGAGCTTGGTCTCGAGGAAGATTTGCTCGCGAGAGCGGCTGGAGTCGCGCATGCCGCGGCCCACGGCGCGCTCGTTGACGTAGGCGTTGGCGGTATCGATGAGCTCGTAGCCGTTGTCCAGAGCGTAGGTGACGGACGGCTGTGCGTCGTCGGGCGTGAGCAGGAAGGTGCCCAAGCCCACCTGGGGCATCTTGACGTCGTTGTTGAGGGTGATGTAGTCCATGGTTGTTCCTTTCTAGTGATTGTCTAATGCGTTGAAAGCCTCATCGTCCACGGACTCGAGCCATTCATTGCTGGTTTCCTCGCCCGGGAACTCAAAGGCCAGGTGGCTGAACCAGCAGTCGGCCGCGGCGCCGTGCCAGTGCTTGACGTTTGCCGGGATCTCGACGATATCGCCGGGATGCAGGCGCTGCGCGGGTTTGCCCTCTTCCTGGTACCAGCCCTCGCCGTCAACGCAGACGAGCACCTGGCCACCGCCCTTGCTTGCGTGGTGGATATGCCAGTTGTTGCGGCAGCCCGGCTCAAACGTCACGTTATGGATGGGCAGGTAGTCGTCGGGGTCCGTGAGCGCCTTAAGATAGCTCTGGCCGATGAAATACTTGCCAAAGGCCACGTTGGGCTCGCCGAGTCCAAAGAAGCAGCCGTGACCATCGGTACGCGCGGTATCGTCGGCATAGACTTCCTTTGCCATGTTGAAGGCGGCCCAGGCGTTGGGCCAGCCGGCGTAGAAAGCGGCATGGGTGAGCAGCTCGGCCATTTCCTCGCGCGTCACGCCATTTTGGCGGGCGCTGGTCAGGTGGTACTTAAGCGAGCTATCCGTAATGCCCTTACCGATCAGGGTGCTCACGGTAACGATGCTGCGTAGCTTGAGCGGCAGCTGCGCCCAGCGATTCCAGATCTCGCCAAAAAGAGTATCGTCGTTAAGGTGCGCGAACTCGGGGGCGAACTCGCCCAGTGCATCGTGGCCAGCTGTCTGTTTTACGGTCATGGGTTACTCCTTTGCTCTGCATTCTTCTTGCAGTATGTGGATGAGGTAATCGAGGATCTCGAGCTTGCGCTGCTCGGCATGGACGCGGTCGAGCAGGTCGCGCCGGTAGGTCTTAAGGCGGCAGATGCGGGCGCAGGTGCTCGGCAAGTTCGAGAGCTCACCGATGAGCTCATCGCAGCAGCCGGCATCGCGTAAGTTGGCGATGGTTGTTTCGTCCATGGCGTGGCCTAGCGGCTCGTTTTGACCTTGATGGTGCCGGCAAGTGCCTTCTCACCCGGGCGGCCCTTGGGCCCCACGAGCGCATGCGGCTGGTAGAGCTCCTCGAGGAAGTCGACCTCGGCGGGGGAGAGGTCCAAGTCGAGCGCGGCTACGGCATCGTCGACGCGCTCGGGTTTGGAGCAGCCCACGATGGGGGCCTCGACGCCACGCGCCCAGTGCCATGCGAGTGCTACTTGAGACATCGGCACGCCGTGATCCGCCGCGACTTTGGCCGCGCGCTCAACGATCGGCATGTCGATGGCGCGGTCGTGGTCGTATTTGTTGACCATGGTCTTGTCGGTGGTGCCGCGTGTGCTTGCGCTCTCCCAGGTGGGGCGGCACAGGTGGCCGGAGGCCATGGGGCTATATGGCGTGATGGCCATGTCGTACTGGCGGCATACCGGAATCATCTCGCGCTCGTCCTCGCGATAGAGCAAGTTGTAGTGGCACTGCATGCTCGTGAACTTGGTCCAGCCGTTTTGCTCGGCAATGATCTGCAGGTTATGCAGCTGATAGGCGTACATGGCGCTGGCGCCCAGTGCACGAACCTTGCCCTCGCGTACCAGGTCGTTGAGCGCCTCCATGGTCTCCTCCATGGGAACGTCGTAGTCAAAACGGTGGATGATGTAGAGGTCCAGATAGTCGGTGTCCAGGCGTTTGAGCGAACCTTCGATCTCGCGCTTGATGGCCGCGGCGGAAAGGCCGCCTTCGTTAAAGTGGACCTTGCTGGCAAGGACGACGTCTTCGCGCGCGATGCCCAGGTCGCGCAGCGCGGCGCCGATGTACTCCTCGCTCGTGCCAAAGCTGTAGCAGTTGGCGGTGTCGATGAAGTTCACGCCGGCGTCGATCGCGCGCTTGATGACGGCACGAGTCTCATCAGGCCCGATAGTCCACTGGTGAAAATCGGGGCTTGCCTCGCCAAAGCTCATGCCGCCCAGGCAAAGCTTGGAGATTTTAATGTTGGAATGCCCAAGGGTGGTGTACTGCACAGCGTCCTCCATACTTCTGTGGGGTATGGCTATAGCGTACGTTGGCATCTTGGTAATGTATATTGCTTATGTTGACTACCTAGATATACGAATTACGAATGATAGACTACCGGATATTGCGGACGGAATTTCGGACGGAGTTGGGGGCTGCGATGGAGCTGCGAACCCTGCGATACTTTTTAGCGGTAGCGCGCGAGGAAAACATGACCGAAGCGGCCAACGTGTTGCACGTGACGCAGCCCACGCTGTCACGCCAGATTGCAGACTTGGAGCGCGAGCTGGGCGTGGAGCTGTTTGAGCGGACCAATCGGTCGTGCGTGCTCACGGGGGACGGTATGCGCCTGCGTCAGCGCGCCGAAGAGATTCTGGCGCTGGTGGACCAGACCGAATCGGAGATGGGCGACCAAGAGCTCGGCATTGCCGGCAACATACGGATCGGCGCGGGCGAAACGCAGGCCATGAGCTATGTGCTGGATACGTTTGCTGCGCTGCGCCGTGATTATCCAGCCGTGACGATTGAGCTTTACACGGGCAATGCCGACGCGACCGAGGAGCGCTTGGAGCGCGGACTGCTGGACTTTGCCTTGCTGCTGGAGCCGGTTAACCTGGAAAAATACGAATGGGTCCGTATTCCGCAAACCGATCGAGCGGGTGTGGCTGTGGCGAGCGATGGCCCATGGGGAGCATTCGATTCGTTGACTCCGGTCGATTTGCCAAAGATGCCGTTGCTGCTGAGCTCGCGCACATCGAATAAGGCGATCGATCTAGTGGCGTGGTCGGACGGGACGCTCGACCTCGAAGCCCTCGACGTGGTGGGGCATTTCGACCTGATTGGCAACGCCTCGCATCTCATCCGCTCGGGCGCGGCGTGCGCCATGGGCATCGATCATCTGCTGCAAGTGGATGCGAGCTCCCAGATGCGATTTGTGCCGCTTGACCCACCGATCGAGATCGCGTCCTTCTTGGTATGGAAAAAGTACCGCCTGCGTTCGCGCGCCTGCGAAGAGTTTCTGAATCGCTTAAAGCGCAAGGCATAATGCATGTGACAAAGGGACTGTCCCTTTGTCACATAGATTTGAAAGTTGATGTTGATGATTCTATCGCTGGCTCCCATGGAGGGGATTACCGGGCATGTGTTCCGCCGCGTGCATGCGGAGTGCTTCGGTGCGCTCGATTGCTATTACACGCCGTTTTTGCCGCCGCCGCGGGTTGGCAATCGCTTTGGCGGTAAGGCGCTTAAAGAAGTCGACCCTGCCAACAACCAGGGGCTCAACGTCGTCCCCCAGCTTATGTCCAAGAATGCGGACGAGTTTGTGTGGGCGGCGCAAGTGCTCGCCGATATGGGCTACCGCGAGGTCAACCTCAATCTTGGTTGTCCTTCGGGGACGGTCGTCGCCAAGGGCAAGGGCTCGGGTTTCCTGCGCAACCTGGATGAGCTCGAGGTGTTTTTGCGTGACGTGTGCGAGCGCTCGCCGTTGCCGGTGTCCGTTAAGACCAGACTGGGACTCGAGGATGACGGCGAATACGAGCGCGTGCTCGATCTGTACTGCCGCATGCCACTGGCAGAGCTGATCGTCCACCCGCGCGTGCAGAAGGACCGCTATACAGGCTCGCCGCGCAAAGAGTTCTATGGTGAGACGCTGGAGCGGGCGCCGTTTCCCGTGGCCTATAACGGCGACATCTTTGATCTTGAGGACATGGATGCGCTGGTGGAGGCCTATCCCGGCACGCGTCATGTGATGCTGGGGCGCGGTCTGCTGGCAAATCCCGCACTGGCTCGCATGGTCAACGGCGGCCCTGCCGCGACCACTGCCGAGCTGCAGCGCTTCCACGACATGCTGTTCGCGGCATATGCAGAAGAGATTGGCGGCAATGCGGTCTTTCGCATGAAGGAGTGGTGGTTCTACGCCAAGTGCGCTTTCGCCGATCCCGCCACCGTCCACAAGCTCGTGCGCAAAACCAGGAAGGTCGACGAATACCGTGCCGCCGTCGACCGCGTCTTTCGCGAGCAACCGCTCGCGCCCACAGCCCGCTTCCGCGGCTAACTAGTCATCGCTATCTGACGGCCTGGACGGCAAGTGCTTCTATTACGCGCTCGGCACCGGCGTCGATCAGAATGCTGCGATTGGCGATTTCTGTCGGAGCGACTGCCTCGCCAAGGTTAACGCACGCGTACGTGGCGCGCTCGTTTTTGGCCGTCATCTGCCAAAACGGATACTTGATGATGACGGGCGTGTTGCCGCCTACGCCAAGCTCCATGAACAGAATGCGCATATTGCTGTGACGGCGCAGGAAATCCTGGTAGCGATTGGCCGCAGTGTACCACCCCTTATCCTGCACAAACGTATCGTCGGCGCGCAGGTTCATCGTAAGCGGGGCGCCACAGTGAGGGCAATGGGGCACAAGCGAAGACGGGATACGCAGGTCCTGTTGGTCGGCGACCATATGGCGTACGAGCCCTTCGTTGTCCCATGTCTCCTGGCAGCAGGGCTTGCTGCACTGGAGCAGGCCGTAGTCTCCCTGCGTGTAGAAGAGTCGCTGCTTGTCAAAGCCGGCGCGCTGGAAACAATGGTCCACGTTTGTGGTCAGCACAAAGTAGTCGCGGTCGCGCACGATGCTCAAGAGCTGTTCGTAGAGCGGCGTCGGTACGGGATCGTATCGGTTGCACATGATGTAGCGGCTCCAAAACGCCCAGTACTCTTCGAGCGAATCATAGGGATAGAAACCGCCGGAATACATATCGGTAAAGCCGTAGCGTGCGGCGAAGTCACCAAAGAGCTTCTCGAAACGCTTGCCCGAATAGGTGTATCCGGCGGCGGTCGAGAGCCCTGCTCCGGCACCGATTACCACGGCGTCAGATGCATCGAGTGCGACTCGGAGCTTATCGATTTGTTTGGAGAAGGCTGCGGTAGATTGCCTCGTCAGACGCGAGAAAAACATTGAAGATCACCTTAAGGTTGGGGTCGTTATGGTCTAGATGATGACGAACGGTATCGATGGCCACGCGCGCGGCGGCATCTTGCGGATAACCAAACACGCCCGTCGAGATGCAGCAGAATGCAAGCGTGCCGAGTCCTCGGCGTGTCGCTTCTTCCAGGCAGCTGGTGTAGCAGCGGCGTAGCAGCAATTCCTCGCGCGGGCCAGGCTTATGGCTGGGCACGATGGGGCCGACGGTGTGGAAAACGTAGCTGCTGGGCAGGTTGAACGCCGGTGTGACCTTGACACGCGCCGTTGGTTCCTCGTGCCCCTGCTCGTCCATGAGATTGGCGCACGTCAGACGTAGCTGCATGCCGGCGTAGGTGTGGATGGCGTTGTCGATGCAGCGATGCCCTGGCACAAAGCAGCCGAGCATCTGACTGTTGGCGGCATTGACGATGGTGTCGGCCTTAAGCAGCGTAATGTCGCCGCGCCAGATGGCAACGCGATCGCGGTAGGGGAGGGTGCCGGCGTCGGTTGCCCCGCCGCGCTCATGAAGGCGTTGCTGCAAGTAGGCGTCTTGTATGTCGAGCGTCTCGGTCGCAAGCGCCTCGGGCGGGCGTATGTTCATAAGGGCTCTGAGCAAATCGCGTTGTTCGTTGGCTCCAGCAGGTACAGCAACGCTGCGCCCGTCTGGTCGCTCATCGAGCAATGCCTTGATAAGCCAAACGCGGCGTTCGGCCTGATTCATGGCCTTCCTCCTGTTCGATTGAGATGGTTTCGCTCGACAGTAGTGTGCGGCCCAACGCGCCTCTGTAAAAGAAGGCACAAAAAGGTAAGCGCCGTGGAGCGGTATGCCCCACGGCGCTCAATGTGCAGAAGCCCGCCGCTGTTAGGAGTTTCGCACGAGCTGCTGATAGTCGGTGCCCCATTCCACTAGGGAATCGATGATGGGCATAAGGCTGTGCCCCAGCTCACTGAGTGCGTATTCGGTGCGGATGGGTGTCTCGGGGATGACGGTGCGCGTGATGAGGCCCGCGGTATCCATTTCCTTAAGGTTGGACGAAAGCACCTTTTGGCTAATGCCGGGGATAGCGCGATGCAGCGCGTTGAAGCCCATGGGATGGTCTATGAGCTGTTGGATGATATAGATCTTCCACTTGTTGCCAAAGAGTTGAAAACACGTGGCAACAGGGCAGGGAGGCAGTTCTTCTTTGGTAAGCATGGAGACTCCTCAATCGTGTGGACAGCTTTCATTATCGCAGCCGCTGTCGTTTGCGACTACTACTTACCTTTTGGTAACTGGCTAATAGATTGGTGCCTTCTTTTGGTCGTTGCGCGCTTTTTGCATGATGCATATAGACGCAAAGAGCGTCAAAAACTGGATGGCTTCGCCTGGCCATCCTCGACCGAAAGGAAAGCCATGTCCGAGAATCTTGAGAACGTCGCCGCTTTCGCTTCCTGTGGTACTGCCGATCCTGCGCCCGCTTGCGGCTCCGCCGACCCCAAGGCCGCTCCCGCTTGCGGTTCTGCCGATCCGGCGGCCGCTCCTGCCTGCGGCTCTGCTGACCCGGATGCTGCCCCTGCCTGCGGCTCCGCTGATCCGGCTGCTGCTCCTGCCTGCGGCACCGCTTGCGGCGCTGCCGACGCTCAGTAAGCAATCGCT
>CAKUCJ010000006.1 GCA_934643435.1 uncultured Collinsella sp. | reverse complement strand
CCATGGTGGTTCCTTTCTTGAGGTGACCGTAATCGAATGAGCCGAGTATGCCGAGAACAACCGGTATCGACCACCATTTCTAGTTAGAATCTGCCCCAACCCTACCGCAACTATAGGTGGCAAGCCTGATGACCAGCTATTTCATGACAAATGTCAGTGCTCGTAACAGCCAGGAGCCCCTATCATTCCAAATCCTCCAGACCAGGCACCCGCAGCAAGAAGACGACTAGCCTCGGCCTCCCCAGTTGCCGCAGGAGGCCCCAGGGCTTACCTCCCAAATCTTTCCGCAGGACGGAAGGACCCCGCCGCGCGAAGCGCGCAGCGGGGTCCTGACATGTCCGAGGACGATTTGGGAGGTAAGCCCTGGGGCCTCCGATGGGAGCGGTCCCTGCCGAGGCTATTCGTCGCCGAAGCTGATGCCCAACGATTTGGCCTCGCGCACCAGGTCGCTCTGGGGGTCGACATACTTGAGCTTGCCGGCGACCTCCTCGAGCGGCATGTGGCACATCTTGCCGTCGCGCAGGGCGATCATGTAGCCAAACTCGCCGCGCAGACAGCCGAGTGCCGCCTCGACGCCGCACTGGGTCGCAAAGATGCGGTCCTGGGCGTCGGGCTGGCCGCCGCGCTGCGTGTGGCCGGGGATGGCGACGCGGGTCTCGCGACCGGTCTTGGCCTCGATCTCCTTGGCGATGTCGTAGACGATCGACGGGCTCGTGCGCTCGGCGAGCTTCTTCTTGTACTCCTTCTTGGACAGCGCCGCGTCCTCCTTGGAGATGGCGCCCTCGGCGACGGCCACGATGGTAAAGCGGCTGCCGGTCTCCATGCGGTGCTCGATGGTCTTGATGACGTGATTCATGTCGTAGGGGATCTCGGGGATTAGGATGACGTCCGCGCCGCCCGCGACGCCGGCGTACAGCGGAATCCAGCCAACCTTGTGGCCCATAATCTCGATGACAAACACACGGCCGTGGCTCGAGGCGGTGGTGTGAATGTCGTCGATGCACTTGGTGGCGACGTCGATGGCGCTCGTAAAGCCAAACGTCATCTCGGTGCCCCAGGTGTCGTTGTCGATGGTCTTGGGCAGGGCGATAACGTTGAGGCCCTCCTGGCGCAGGCGGTTGGCGGTCTTGGTGGAGCCGTTGCCGCCCAGCATGAACAAGCAGTCGAGCTGCAGCTTATGATAGGTGTGTACCATCGCGGGCACCTTCTCGACGCCGTCGGCCTCGGGAATGTCCAGACGCTTGAACGGCGTGCGGCTCGTGCCCAGGATGGTGCCGCCGCGGGTGAGGATGCCGCTAAAATCGGCAGGCGTCATGACGCGGAACCTGCTGTAGATGAGTCCCTGATAGCCGTCCTCAAAACCATAGATCTCGATGGGCTCTGCACTATTGGTCATGAGCGTTTTGACAATGCCGCGCATGGTGGCGTTGAGCGCTTGGCAGTCGCCGCCACTGGTAAGAAGACCGATCCTAAGCATGATGAATCCTTCCGGGCAAGTTATAACATGCGCATAAGTTTACCCCCGCACATTACTGATACGGGGGTAAAACGTGTTAGCTCAAATGTATAGAAATGTAAGAAACGTCAAGCACGTGTAAGGCGGGCGGGCTTGGTTCCTTACAGCGCGAAGGCGTCGACGTCACCCCAATGACGGCGCAGCGTAATGGCGGCAGCGGGCTCGGTGTTGTCAAAGACGATCGACCATTGCGTGTTGCTCGTAATGTCGTCCGGATTGGGCTCTTGCGCCGCGGCGCGCAGGGCCTTCCAAGCGGCCGCCTCATCCTGCGCCCCTGCATGGGCGTCAAGGACATCGGCGATGGCGATGGCGCGCTCCTTGCCATGGCCCAGCTCACCGTTCTTCTGGTTGGGAAGCACCTCGTCGCCATAGCAGGCGTAGAAGTTTGTGACCTGGCGCACGGGGGTCGCCTTAAAAGCGCGGTCCGGATCGCGCGGATCCCATTCCGCCACGCGCGCGTCACCGGTGGTGTCGTTGATAAAGAAGTGGTAATCGCGTCCGGCCATGGCGTGCATGTCGTAGGAGGAAAGCAGGTCGACGGCTTCTTGTGTGGAAGCAGCGCGGTCGAGCACCAGGCGGATGGCGAGCGAGGTGTTGATGACGGGACGCTGGGTGTCCTGATCACAGGGCTTGGAATCCAGGGTGAGTACGGCAATGGATACGCCGCATTCGTTGACGCCGTCGAGCTGGGCAAACGGCCCCATGAGTGCTGCGGCGCGCCCGGCGACAGAATCAAGCGGAGCATTATCGCCCAGGTTGTTGAGAGCGGCAAACCCGATGGAGGCATAGCCATCGCGCGGGTGGTTGCGCACCAGCAGGGCCGAGGTGTCGTCTTTAAAGTCATAATTGCGTCCGGTGCGTACGCGGCCTTCGGCATCGACGGCGGCAAAGGCGCTGCAGGCAAACTGCGGCGCTTGGACATGTGCTGGCACGCCGGGGAGCACCTGAGCCACTACGGCATCAATGTAGGCCTGGTCGTCGCGCGCATCGGCGGCGATGATGCGGTCGAGGTCGTAGTCGTAAGCGATGTCGATTGCGTACAGGTCATGGCCGTCTGTGTAGCCGGTCAAGCGTTTGAGCGACGCGGCGGACTGGATTTGCTTACGGTAAACGATGCCGGTGGCAGCGGCAAGGCCGACGGCGACTCCTGCGACACCGCAGGTGATGGCAATGTTACGTGGCTTCATGAGGGCTCCTCTCAAAGCGATGCTATAGGCATTATCGCAAATGCCATACAGACCATATGCCGCATTCCGGCGAGTGGCATGGCATGCCGAGCCCTAGAACAGCGCAATCGCAACGATGCAGCATCCGAGCGCCAGAACAGCAAGGTCTACCCGGTCAAAGCGATAGCTGCGCAGGCAGGTTCTGCCGACAGCCGGGTGCGCTCCGTATTCGCGGTTGACCATGGCGAGCGCGAGCGTGTCAGAGCGCCGCAGCGCGCTGCTAAACAAGGGCGTTATGACGGGGATAAAGGCGCGCGCACGTTGTAATGGCGAGGGGCTATCAAAGCGCGCCAAGCGTGCCTCTTGGGCGGCCTTGATGCGATTGAGCTCTTCGATAAGCACGGGGACAAAACGAAGCGTGAGCTGGATGGCGATGGTGGCGTCGTCGGTGCGCAGGCCCAGGCAAGCGAGGGGTCTCATAAGCGCCGCGGCGCCATCGGCGAGTGCGGTGGGGGAGGTGGTCGCCATGAGTGTCGATGTTCCCAACATAATGAGGACAAAGCGCAGCACGCAGAGCACGCCAAAGAGTAGGCCTCCAGAGGTGATCTGCAGAGGACCCACCTGTAGCAGCAAAGCTCCCGATGCGGTGAAGAGTGCGTTGAAGACCAGGACAAACCCCATAAGCCAGCGAAATGGCTTGAGGGCACGAAGCGCCTGGCGCATCGAGCTGCCGCTTGCGGCGAGCGAGGCGAATGCGGCGAGCGCGACGGCGGCAAGGGCACCGGGCCGCTGGGCAATAAAACCGGCAACCATAAAGAGCAAACAGAATATGAGCTTGGTGGCGGGGTGTAGCAGGTGAACGAGACTTGACCCCGGACGAAAGATGCCAAACGAGATCGCCTTGGACGCCGGCTGGGTATGTTCGATTTCCGCGGGATGCGTGGCCGTCGCGCCAACGGCTGCCATCTGGACACCCTCTGAACGTTGCGGCAGCAGCAAACCGTCCTGCAACCGAAAGACCTTGTCGCAGATGCTCAGTACACGCGAATCGTGCGTGGCGATAACGATGCCGCGGCCGTGACGCGCGAGTTGGGTCAAACGCTCAAGCAACAGCTGGCGGGCGTGGGGGTCGAGCCCTGCAGTTGGCTCGTCGAGCAGCAAATACGGTGTCTCGAGCGCGAGCATATCGGCAACGGCGATACGGCGCTGCTCTCCGCCAGAATGGGCGAAGGGGCTAGTGTCGCCGATAGTGGCGAGATCAAGCCCGACGCTGGCGAGCGATGTGCCGACGCGTCGCTCGACTTCTGCCTCGTCCAGTCCAAGATTGTGAGGGCCAAACGCCACCTCGTCAAAGACCGTGGCGGCAAAAAACTGCTGCTCGGGGCGTTGCTGCACGAGCGCCACTGTTTTGCGATGCGTACGAAGTTCATCCGCCGTGGGGTGTGTGCCAAGCGCGGTGCCGTCCGCCACGACAGACCCCGCCTGCACGGCAAGCGCTCCGGCAAGGATACGCAGCAGCGTTGACTTACCGGAACCGGAGGCGCCTACGATACCGATCACGTGGCCGGGCATAACCTCCAACGAAACATGGGACAGGGCACAGGCGTTTGCCTCGGGATAGCAGACAGTTATGTTCGAGCAGGTTAACGACACAGTTCCTCCAGGCCGCATCGAATGAGCAGGTCGCGCTGGCCGGCAAGGTCTTGCACGGCACCCAGGTATGCGATGGCACCCGCCTCGAAAACAGCGACGCGGTCGGCGCGGGCAACCTCGTCGAGCAGCTGTGTGACCTGAATCACGGCAACATCGCGCTGGCAAAGATGATCGATGAGATCATTGACGGCCTCGCGGGCGGCATCATCGAGCATGGCGGTCGTCTCGTCAAAAATCACGAGCGAAGGGGAGAGCGCAACCAATCCCGATGCCGCCACGCGTTGCTTTTGGCCGCCCGAGAGCGTGGCGACATCGCGGCCCTCAAGTTCGACGATGCCAAGTTCGCTGAGTGCATGCACGACTTCTGAATGCATTTCGTCGCGGGGAACACCACGGTTTTCGAGCACAAAGGCCACATCGTCTCGCACGATTGGGGCGACGATCTGGTTGTCGGGGTCCTGAAACGCAAGACCGACGGTGCCCTGAGCACGCATAGCGTGTTCGTCCGCATCTTTGAGTAGCCCCGCAAGCTCGAGTGCACAGGTGCTTTTGCCACTGCCGTTGGCGCCGACAAAGGCGATGCGCTCTCCTGCCACGATATTGGCGGCAAGTGCAGCGCAATCGACGGAGGGACGTGTGTCATCGGCTTGCTCAATACCGGCGAGCGCGCCTTCTGCCACCGCGCCCGTAATGCCGCCGGTGACACAGGCGGCAACGCCCAGAACGCCCAGGTTGATAAAGACTGCTGGGGTCTGCAGCGCCATGGCGGCAACGCCCAGCTGACCTACATTGTGCAGCACGGCGGCAAGCATGCTCACGGGCGCCAAGCCAACACCCGGCACGGCGGCAAGGGCGACCATGCCGATAAAGGCGAGGGCCGTGCCGCCCAGGCTATAGGCGAGCATCATGGGCGAGCCAAACAAAAAGCCCGATGCAAAGACCTTGACGAGCGCAACGGCACCGGCGCTTTTGACATCGAGTGTATAGAGCGCGACGACTACCGCCACGTTGGCAAGACCCAGTTTAATGCCGGGTACCGCGATGGGCAGCGGAATCATGGTCTCCAGATAGGACAGCACCAATGCGCAGGCGCACAGCAACGAAACGCGCGCCAGGCGGCGAGCGTGCTCGATATCGACCATCTCCACGGATTAGCGCCCCACTACGTCGTAGGTGGTCTCGGTGCTCTCGTCGACGATATCGACGGTGAGCTTGTGCGGAAGGCAGACAATTTGCTGCCCGGCAGCGTCAATCCAGCCCTGGTGCACGCAGTCCTGGTTGGGGCAGTCTGCCTCCTCGACGCGCACGCGTCCGTCTTTGATTTCGATGAGGTTGGTTCCCAAGTCGGTCGTAACGGTCTTGGTCGTGTTCTGGCTCAGAGGAAGCTCGTGGACGTTTTGCTCTCCATCGCGGATAACGACCGTGGCCGTATCGGCGTTCGTGTTTGCTCCCATCAGGCGCGTGGCGACCAAGCCGACGCATGCGACGGCCGCTATTGCCAAAACCAGGATGAGGTTGAGCCTTTTGTTGTCGCGCCCATCGCGCGCACCTTTGCGCTTGACCATCATGGCTCCTAATCCCGCAAGATCTTGAACGCCGAGCCGTCGCTCTTGGTGGCGCGATCGTCCATATCGACTAAAACGCCGCCCTCAAAGCGCTCATCGTTTTCGATGAGCTCCATGGCGCGGTCGTGGCCGAGCAAAAACAGGATGGTGGAGTAGGCGTCACCCAGCACGGATTTCTTGGTCATGATTGAGGCGCTCTTGAGGTCGGTGCTTGCGGGATAGCCCGTTTTGGGGTCGAGGATGTGGTAGTAGAGCTGTCCGTCCTGCTCAAAGCTGCGCTCGTAGAGGCCGCTGGTGACGACCGAGCGGTTGCGTGCCGCGACAGTGGCCAGAACGTCGTCCTGTGCGCCGTTGGGGTCTTGGACGCCGACGCTCCAGGCATCGCCGTCAAAGCTCTCACCCATAACGTAGACGTTGCCGCCTAGGCTGATCGATGCATTTTTACAGCCGCCCTCTTTGAGGATGCTCACCACATCGTCGGTGATATAGCCCTTGGCAATGCCGCCCAGGTCGAGCTTTGCCTCGGGATCGGCGAGCGTGACGGTGTTGCCTTCGACCGTGATGGTGCGATAGTCGACGTGGGGAAGTGCTGCCTGAATGGCGGCATCGTCGGGCTTAATGCCCTCAACGAAATCCCAAAGGCTCGAGACGGCGCCGATGGTGATGTCAAAGAGGCCGTCGGACTCCTTGGCATACTCGATGGCATCTTTGATAACTGCTGCCGTCTCGGGTGCGACCTCGACCGGGGCGCCTGCGGCGTTGTTGATGTTCCAGATATCAGAGCCCTCGACCGTGCGCGAAAAGTGGTTCTCAAAATACGTGCAGCGCTCGCTAACGGTATTGAGCAGCTTTTTGCTGCACTGGGCGCTGATGGTCACGACGGTATCGAATGCAAACAATGTGGTTGATTGGACTTTTTGAGCGGCGTTGCCCTTGGCACTGGAGCCAGCCGATGCCTTTGCGTTTTGAGGGCCACAGCCGGCAAGGCCAAGCGATGCGGCTGCCGATAGCAGTCCGGCGCCAGCGAGGCCCAAGAAGGCGCGGCGCGAGCAAGTGGGATGGTTGTAGTCGACAATGTTTGGCATGGGCTTCCGTTCTTGGTCGTTTAAGTTAGAGCAGGCACAGACAAATGGCCGCAAGTATTGCGGCCTTTATGAGCACGGCGGCGATGCCATTGCCGCATAGGTTGCGCGGTTCGTCGCCCATGTCCCGCTCGATGCGCAGGAGCGTGACGTTTGCCATGGGGCAGCCGTCGGCGCAGCGTCCGCAGGCGATGCATTCGCCGGCCTTGAGGTCGTTGCGGTCGGGGTGGATGCGAACCGGGCACCGATCTTGGCAGCGGTTGCAGCGCTTGGCGCAACGCGTGCGGTCGCGGTTGAACTGCGAGATGGGAAGTACCGGCAGCAGCGAAAAGATTGCGCCCAGCGGGCAGAGAAACTGGCAAAAGAAGCGATCGACCAGGGCCATGCCGAGCATGACGAGGACAAGGGCGATAAAGGCCCCGGCGGCGATGCCGTCGAGATTGCGGGCATCGATGGCCGCAAAGGCGACCCAGGGGCTCAGGCCTGCAACCTGCGACCAAATGCCCATAAAGCTCAGGATGCAGATGGCTGCCAGAACAAAAAACTTGATGAGCTGTAAGGCGCTTTGCGCTCCGGCGGGCATGCGGTAAGGCTTATGTCCCTCGAGCTTGAGGGCTCGACGCAGGGGCGAGGCGAGCGCAAACACGGCATCGCCGAGCGTGCCGAAGGCACAGGCATAGCCGCAAAAGAAGCGTCCGAACACGCAGGTAAATGCGAGGATAGCCAGGAGCAGTGCGACAAAGCCGGTGAGTTCGATGGACTGCTGGCTGCCGAGCTGCGAAAAGACGTACTTAATACCGTTAAAGCTTGCGCTAAAGACGGCGGGGAAGGCTAAAAAGAACGACAGCTGGCAGATTCGTCGCAGCCCATTATGGATAAGCTCGGCGCGACGGCGCTTTTGACCTGCATTTTTGGGAGCACGGATAATCTGCAGGGTATCGGCGATCTTCTTGCGCGCGCCGCCCTGCCTGTTGTTGGCATGCTTGGTGGCTTTGGGTCCCCTGACATTGGAATTGATGGCCATGCTACTCGCCCCCTTCGCCAGCATTCGACGCCTCGAGCGCCTGCGTGGCGCCGTTGAGGATACCGGCAGATGAGAACGTGGCGCCCGAGACGGTGTCGACGGACGTGGTCTGGGCGTCGACAATGTCGTCGCAAAGGCGTTCTGCCTGCGAGAAGTACGCAGGCGTCTCACCGGCGTGGTCGATGACCTCGGCGGATGCGATGTAGCCGTTGTCGATGGTGACCTGCGTGGTCACGGTGCCGCCATAGCCCTGGGCCGAACCGGTAAATGTGCCATCGGTGGCATAGGGACCGCGCCCGCCGCTGCGTGCGGCGGCCTGAGCTTGCTGTTTGGCGGCGGCATCGGCTTGGGCGACCTGTACGGCCCAGGTGTTAAAGCCCAGCACGACACCTGCGACAATGCAGACGTTGAGGGCTTTGATGATAAAGATATGGTTGCGCGCGATGGCGTGTCCGGCGACGATAAAGGGATTAGGCATGGGCGTTCACCCCGGCGGACGCGGTGCTGTCTTTGCTGGATGCCGTGGCATCAGCAGTGACATCGGCGTCCGTGCCGCCGTTTGCGCCCCCGTTATTATCGCTGCCGCTATCCTCGCCGGTGCCGTGGGCTTTTTCGTATGCCGCGTGAGCTTTCTCGAGCGCGCGGGCATACGCCTTAGCGATAGCACGGGACGAATAGGTGGACCGCGAGACCACATCGACCTGAGATGGCTGCTTTTTGCCTTCGATGAGCTGGGAAATAACACCCGTATAGAGCGTTCCGCGCAGCGTGCGGCCATAGGCGGCGTAGTCCAGGTACGTTTCATTGGCCTCGTCGAAGGGGTCGAGCGTGGGGTCATCGGACTCGCCGGCCGAGGATCCGTAGACATCGGTTATGTCAGTCGGTGTACCGTTTTCGATATGGACGGTGAGCGCCACATAGTACGGCGTAAACGCATCCTCGTCCTCTTCGTTTTGACATAGGGCATAGGCGGTGTAATCGCCGTCTTCGTATGTCGTCGAGGTGTCGGGGTCGGGCGCCGGGTCGGGGTCGGGCGTCGGGTCGGGCTCAGGCGTTGGCTCGGGTTTTGGAACCGGGGTGATGCCGGCGGCTTCGGCTGCCTTTTTGAGCGCATTGTTGACGGCGTCGCGAATGCCCTCGCTCGAATAGGTGGCGCCGCTCACCGCATCGACCGAAGTGGTCTGCGCCGCAATGATGCGACCGGGAACGGTTGCCCACGCGCGACCAAAGTAGGGCTCGTCATCCATGCTGCTTACTAGCTCGATGGAAGTGACCTTGCCGCCAAGGACGGTGACGCGCACCGTCATGGGGCCCTCATAGCCCTCGCCCTCGCCCAGGTAGACGCCGTCGGCGTAACCGTTGGCGGGTGTGACGGCATTAATGGTAGTGTGTGGCTTTGAGCTCGAGCCAGTGCTGTTCGTCGCAGGCGCGACGGCCTGAGCCAGCCCGCCCGTCGCCTGGACGAGCGCGTTGTGGATGGCCATGAGGATACCCTTGGAGGAGTACGTGGCACCCGAGACGGTATCGACGGAGGTGGATTGTGCCGCGATGACGGATGGAATCACGGCCTGCGCCCGGTTGAGGTAGGCGGCATCGTCGCCCGACGAGACGATTTGGATAGCGGTGATTTTGCCGCCCGCAACGGTAACCTGCACGGTGATGGTGCCGCTAAAGCCGGTGCCCGAACCGGTGTAGACGCCGTCTTTGAGGTTGGCGGCATCGATACCGTAGTCGGAGGCGTTGAGCGAAACCCCGCCCGCGGGTTCCCCCGAATGTTTTTCGACCTGTGAGGTATCGACCTGCTTGAGTTCGGCTGCACCGGCCTGGGAGACCGGCGTGGTCTTGGCGGCATAGGTTGCCGGCACATATTGCGATACGCTCAGCGCGACGGTGGCGCCCAGCGCGATTGAGGGGACCAAAAAACCGGCTCCTGCCAGCTTGCGTCCTATGCCCGCGAGACGGGCGGGGGTCGTATGGTCGTTATGTTCCATCAAAAAGAACTCCTTGTTGGATGCTGCGTGCGTGACCCAGGCGGTACCTGGAGCTCGTGCGCAGCTCTCGTGACGAGACGGTAAAAGCCCGCGGCGGATGCGCGTCCGCCGCGGGCGACGTTGCCTATGCGGCGCCAGGGCACCGATAAAGCGAACGACTAGTGGTTAAAACGACGACGGAGTGCGGCTCCGGCGGCAATGATGGCCGCACCCAGGGCCGCTACGACGCCACCGGCAACGAGCTGGTTGTCACCGGTGGTGGGCAGATCGCCCTTGGCGGCATCCTGCTTGTTCGAGGACGAGGTCGTCGTGGTGCTCGTGGAGTTGCCCTTGGAGCTCTGGCCGGGCTTGGCGAGCGCCTCGCGGGCGGTCTTGAGCGCAGCCGTCGCGGCCTCGACGTCGGCGGCAGAGGCGTCGTCCTTCGAAAGCACGGATTGGGCTGCAGCCAGCGCGGACTGGTATGCCTTCCAGGAGTCGGCGGTGTAGTCGGACTCGTTCAGCGCATCGGCACGGCCAATCTCGACCTTAAGGTCGGTCTTCTGGTCGGTCGTTGCGGCCTTGGCGAGCGCGGCCTGAGCGTTCTGGAGCGTCGAGAGGGCGTTGGCAACCTCGTCGTCGGAAGCCGCGGGGCTTTCGTTAACGCCCTGGGCAGCGCTCAGCGCGTCCTGGAACGCAGCCCAAGATGCGGCGGTGTAGGTGCCCTGGTCGTTGCTCAACTTGGCAGCGGCCTCAATTGCGGCGTTGAGCGCCGTCTTGTCGGCCGACTTGGTGTAGGTGAAGCGCAGGTTGGTGGTGTAGCCGGTGGCCTCGACCTCAATCTGGTAGTCGCCGTTGGCATTGAACACCGGCGATTTATCCTGATTGGCGGCCGCCAGGTTAAGCGAGCCGTCGGCGTTGAAGATCTTTACCGCACCGCGGCCCTGCGCGCTGTACTCGGTACCGTTGACAGTGACCTTGGAGATGTTCGCGAGGTAGTTGGCAAGATCATCGTCCGTGGCATCGTTGGCGGCGATGAGCTTAAGGTTTGCGGCGTCAAAGCTGGCAACGAGCTTGGAGGTGGTTGCCGTAAAGCTCGTGCTGATATCGGCAAACTTGCCCTTCTTGTCGATGGCGGTCAGCGTGTGGCTGCCGGGCTTAAGAGCCGAGGCGTCAAACGTGACGGACACGGAGCTGCGCGCGTTGCTGGCAAGCGCCTCGACATCCTGGCCGTCAATCTGATAGGAGGCGTCGAAGCCTTCGGGCAGGGTGACCTCGGCCTTAACGGTGGCGTTGGCGTCATCGAGCGAGGTGTCCTCGGCCTTGATGGCGGCATCGGCATCCTTGACGGGGACGTACTGGTCCATGGCCACGGTGTAGGTGCCCGTGGAGGTGTAGAACGTCACACTCTTGATGGTCTTGCCCATCATGGACGTGTAGTGCTGCGAGCTCAGCGGGCTGCCGTGAGACTCGGTGACTAGGCCGCAGCTCCAGGCGAGCTCCTTGCCCTTCCAGATGTTCTCGACAGCGCGCATGCCATAGCCCTCGACGTTGCCATCTGCATCGGCGGCGTTGACTACAGCGCCGTAGACGGTCGCCTGGTTGCCGTCGGCATCAACCATCTGCTCACGCAGGTTCTCAAAATCGATCTCGTAGTCGCCGTACTTGCTGGAGGTCTTAAAGTCGACGGTGACGTTTGCGAGCTCGGTAGCATCCTTGCCCTCGACGGCCCCAAAGCTCAGGTTGCCATCGGTGTCGGTGGTGAGCTCCTTGTAGTTGCTCGGAACCTCGCCGGCGGGCAGTACGTAGTAGGAGTAACTTGCAGACTCAAACAGGGCGTCCTTGCCCGTGTAGGTCGTCGTGGACTCCTTGCCCTTGATCGATGTGGTGATGGTGACGGAGCTGTCGTCGGTCACGCGGGTGAACTTGGACCAATCGATATCGCCTTCGCCCACCTTGACGGCAAACGTGACGCCCGAGATGTCCGTACCGTCGGAGCTGACGTGGTAGGAGCCGCTCGCCAGCGTGGAGCGCGTCTTTTGCTTGGTGGCAGAGGTGACGACATCGGTGCCGGCGTTGTTGCTCTCGGCGGCATAGAAGTCGGCGTAGGGGATGTTCATGAGCACGTAGTCGCCGGCCTCGGGATACAGGCTCACGAGGGCATCGAGCGCGCCCTGGAGGTGGGTGATCTGCTCGGCAGCCTCGGACTCGCCCAGGTTCTTCTTGGCAAGGAGGTCCTTGGTCTCGGCGGTCTCGGTCTCGATGGACGAAGCGGTCCAGGAGTCCTCGGTGTACTTGGTCTTATCGAGGGCCGCCGCCTTGTCGTAGAGCTCCTGAAGCTGAGCCTTGGTCTCCTCGGTTACCGGCTCCTTGGCACCCACGATGTTGTCGTCGGTTGCCTGGAACTCATAGGTGTAATCGTTGTAGCCCAAGGCGTGGACGGTGAGCTTCCAGTAGCCGGTGCCGTTGGTGCCCTCGGGCAGCTGGCAGCGCTCGGACTTGGTGAGGCCCAACTGAATGCCCATGGACTTGTGCATCCAGTTGTCGGCGGCGAACTTGGTGCCATAGGTGGCAAGGGCGTTGGTGTAGGTCGCGTCGTCGCCGTAGTAGGTCCAGGTGACGCTTTGCATGTTGGCGCCCAGGTCGCCGTAATTGCCGTTAAGGTCCACGCGCAGGAACTCGCCGTAGGAGCCGCTTGCGTCCTTAACCGTGGGCTCGATGCCCGTGGCAGTCTTGAGCTCCTGGCCCTCGATGCCCGAGTCGGTGCCGGTGGCGGCAGCCGAGAAGCTAAAGGTGCCGTTGTTATTCGTCACGGTCTTAAGACCGTTGGTATCGGCGTCGACGGCTGCGACCAGGCCGGAGTAAGCCTGAAGGTTTTGCTCGCCAAAGCCGCCGGCAAGCGTCTCGCCATTGGCGACAAAGCTGTGGCTCGCCTTAAAGGCATCCAGATCGCTGGTCTTGATCTTGACGGGCACGTACTTGAGGCCCGTTACCTCATGACCCGTCATGGTGTACACCGTGCCGTCGGCTGCCGTTACGGTCTTGGCCTTGCTGTCGATGGAGAAGACATTGCCATCGACATCGACAAAGGACTTGCTGTCGGGATAGTACGAAGGGTAAATCTTCACGCCCTCGGCAGTTTCAATCACATCAGTGCACTGATAGCTGCCGCGATGCAGGCCGTGGTTAAAGGTCGCACGGGTTACCACGTCAAAAGCGCCTTTGTCGGCCTCGTTGCGGGAATCGAGCTCGCTCGACGAAGCGGAAGACCCTGCCGCCTGCACGGCTTCGCCTGCCCAATACTCGGCCCAGGTTAGGCCGGCATAGCCGTAGGTATACTCATCGGTCGCGGGGGTCGACGGGTTTTGCTCGTCGTATGCGGCCTGAAGAGCGTTATCCACGGCAGCCTTGATGGCGTTGGACGAGATCGTGGCGGTGGAGACGGCATCGATTGCAGCGGTGTTGCCAGCGTCCTCGATTTGCTTGACAACGCCTGTATAGGACGTGCCCTTTTTGCTAAAGCCGTTGACGGCCTTATCCATGCGATCCCAGTCGTCGTCACCCAGGTTGCTGTAGTCGGCGACTTCGACTTTGGCGATCTTGCCGGACTTGATGGTTACGCTGACGTTGATGTCGTACTTTCCGTCGTCCGCGTTCCATTCATCGCCGGCTTTGTTAAGCGGATCATTCGAGTCGGCCGTGGCCGTGCCCGTATACGTGCCATCTGCGATTTTGGTCAAATCGTAGCTGGTTGAGGAGGATGTGCCGTCGTCGGAGATAGCGCTCAGGCTATACTCAGAGCTGAGGGAATTCGTTTCCTCATTAGTGGCGGAGATCGGCGCGTTGTTGGTAGCTTCGGAGCCGGTCTCCGTTGTTGCTGCTGCGGCAAAAGCGCTGGTAGGCATCATCGAGACGGTCATCGCGGCGATGAGCGCGCCTCGGCAGGCATTGCTGCCCACGGCGTTGAGCTTGCGCAGCACAGCGTTGTCGTTGTGCATAGAACCTCTTTTCCATCGGTTGATCGTGGGGTGCCGTTCTCCTTTCTGCTGGCACCCGATTGGACATGCATCATGCGTGCTCCACATGATATGTAAGCCACCTATAACTTTCTTGAATGGGCTAAAAAGTTATAGGCAGCAAACAAAAATACCAGAAATTACCATGGGTTAACTTATCAATTTGATTGTCGTTTAGATGTAACGCGAGGGCATCGTGTTGCCCGTAGCCGTGGGTTGCGCCAGTCGGGCGTTCGATTTGTCGGACAGGCCGGTCTGTTGGGGGTATGCTGGAGGGGACCAGCAACCCAGCGAAAGGGGAGAGCATGACGGATCAGGAAACGCCCGAGCGCGCGCACGTGACGGCCGACGATATCGAGG
>CAKUCJ010000005.1 GCA_934643435.1 uncultured Collinsella sp. | reverse complement strand
CCGCAGAACAGCCACTCCAGGTTGTCGCTCGTCACGATGACGAACATGGCCGAGAGGAACAGGAACATAAGCGCCAGGAACTGCGGGCGACGGTCGGGCGCGGTCTGCCCGCGCAGCGCTGCCTCGTGCTCGTCGTGGGCCTGGAAGTCCTTCATGTAGCCCAGGGCATACACGCAGATCAGGCTGCCGACGATGCCGACGGCAAGCACCATGATCACACTCATGTAATCCAGGTAGAGAGGCGTAGCGGTGACGACCTCGACCGCAGGCAACGCCATGGCCGCAAAGACGAACGAGCCCACCAGCTGGACTGTGCCGAGCACCGTGGCGAGCGTGCTCTTAAATTTGCGCGCGTTGTACAGGATGACGGCGCACAAGATCACGTCGATGGCGGAGATGATGATCGAAAGCGTAGACGAGGTGCCGGGGGCAACCTCAAAGCTCTGCGGACCCGTGCCAAAAAACATGACGGCGACTACAACCGTCACCGCCATAATGATGCCTGAGCCTACCAGACCTACCGCATCGCGGGCGCGGTCACCACGCGCGAGCAGCATGCCCAGCGCCGGTACCAGCGGAAACAGGGTAAGGAAATACAGTAGCGTCATACCATCACTCCCCCATGCAAAAACGCTATACCAGCATTACGTTATAGCGCAAATGCGGGCACCTGATGGCGGGTTTTCGGTCAACCGCGGAGCTTTGAACGTGCAGGGTAAGGGGGCTGTCCGCATGGGAGCAAGATGGCGTGTCTTTGCCGCGGCCGCGCGGGACCCGCGCCATACTGTGCGGCCGCTTTATCCCGTCCGGAGGAACCCTTAAAGGAGCCTCGCGATAGAAAAAATGCGCCCCGCAGGCGCACGTTTTCGTTATTCCGCTTTCTTGGCGCGCGGCTTGCGTCCGCGCGGCTTATCGACCAGCGCGGCCTCGCCGCCGTCGCGATACTGGCGGCACCAAGCCTTAACCGAAGACTCGCTGGGGATCTTATGCTTGACCATAGCCTCGCGCACCGTCAGGCCGTTTTCCAGGCGGTCCTTAACCACGGCAAGCTTAACCTCGTACGAATACGTGTGATGACGAGTGCCTGCGTTGAGTACGGCCTCGGCGCCGCCCACGGCATATGCGCGGGCCCACTGACGGGCCGTGGCCTGGGGAATGCCAAGCTCCGCGGCGAGGGCGCGATGGCCAACCCCCTCTTGGAGGATCTCGACGGCGCGCTGCCTAACCTCGGGCGCATGCGTACGAGTCCTAGTTGCTTCTGACATACCTGCCACTTCTTAGCCTTAAACGTTAAACTGTTTTCTTACGTGCATGTTAGATAGTAGCATTTTGCTGTTTGCGCGTAACAGATAATTGAAAATCGCAACAGCGGTATCTGGACATTTGTCATTAATTTGCGACACTTCTTTAACTTTTATTTGCGCAGCTAGTTAGCTCAAAGCTAGTTAGCGAAGGTATACCAACCAGATTGGTTTCTTTTTGTTTGACTCGGCATGATTTGCGCAATTATTAACCCCTTGCCGCTCCTTGTCCAACGCGTCAGCTTTCCACTTACTTTCCAGCTTTCCACCTCAGGTGTTAAGTTAAGTGGAAAGTTGGGAAGTTAAGTCGAGAGCAAGAAAAAGGGCGGCAACTGGATGGTTGCCGCCCCTTCATGGGATTAGTTGGCCTGGGTCTCGTGGGGGATGCCCTCGGTGTTGATGCGCGCTAACGTGTACGTCACGTAGTCAGAGTTCGCATAGTCAGCGAGGTTGCTGACGTTGACCGGCATGTCGTTGACACCACCGCCGGACATCTGAGCCGTAAGCACCAGGCGGTAGTTGGCATATGTCTGTTTGGCCTTTTCAACATTCGTGTTCACCTCAACGATAAAGAGCAGGCTAAACGTAGTGTCGCCGCTCTGCGTTCCAAACGCATCATCCTTCTTCACATCAGTGAAGGTAATCGCATTGCCCTCAGCTTTAACCGCGGCTTGCCTACTATCCGTCACTCTTACGTATTTGGAAATGTCATCAGTTACGTCCACATACGAGCCATCGGTTTCGCTGCGACGCTGCAGTGTGAGCGTGTACGTCACCTTGGTAGCACTGGAAATCATTGCCTCGGCGCCCACGAGCTTGGAGAAATCATACGTTCCCACCAGCGCGATCTCGCCGTCGGCGGACTTGAGGTCATCGATGTTGATGCCCAGCTGCGACCTCTTGGAAGCCTCGAGCGCAATAGTCGAGGAACCAACGTTCGTGCGGTAGTAACCAGCGCCGCCATCGTTATATGCCGAGTTGCTGCTGGTGCTGAGCGTTTCGGCATGCGTAGAGAGGTACGCACGGTAGTTGGGCTTCGTGTACTTATCGTTGCCGTTATTCTGCGAAGCGATAATACCTGCCTGGCACGCGAGCTCCGTCATGGTAAGTCTCGCCTTCATATTGATAGTGAACGCGTTGCCATGCTCCTTGGCGATCTCGCGAATATCGGAAAGGTCGATAGGCACACTGGTCGTATCGCGCACGTCGGCCAGCGTCAATTTCATGTCCCCGCCATCCGCAGTCCATGTGGCAGTAGTAGCGCAAGGATCCGCAGCGGTGGTCTCCTTCCACTTCCAGACAGTCTTACCGCTCTCAGTTAAGACATACGGAGCATAGTACTTGCCCCCCACTGTCACATAGAACGAATACGTGCCCTGGGTTCCGGTCGGATAGCCATGCGCGCCTGCGGCATTACCGCCCTCGTAGTTCACGAGCGAGGAATCAAGCTGGTAGTACAGCGCGTCGGAGCTCGTGTACTCCTGCTCGCCAAATGTAATGGTGTCGCTCACGTCTATATCAAGCGAGTAGGTCGTTCCGCTCATGGTCATCTGCTTGATACTCGTTTTGTTGTCCACCAAAGCTTTGTCCACCAAATTGTGCTGGAAGTTCGTGGCCACACTATAAGTAGAGGCGGTGTTCTGCTGCGGGTCCTTCGCCTCGCCCTTGCGAAGCACATAGTTGATATGCGTGTTCACGTTTGTCGTAACCGACGTACCGGTATATCCGTTGACGGAAGTAGAGTTCTTAGGCGTGCGAACAACGAGATAGAAGCTCTCGCTCTTGGGCTGCTCGTTAGACCCCTTCGCGGGAACAGTCAGGTTGTAGAACGGGCCCTCTTCATCCGAATCAGTCTTTAGGCGGTAATAGTCGTTGCCGATTTTCACGCCAGCAATACCAACCAGCTCAGCTTCGGTCTTCTTGTCCTTCTCCGCATCGGTCAGCTTAACCCATGCGCCGCCATCCGCTTCTTTCGCCGTCACACCCATGGTCTCGCTGAGCCACTGCTCCGCATAGTGACTTCCGGTTGAGTCCTCAAAGTCGGTCAGTGCGACCGATGCGGCAGTTCCGCCCTGGGGCACCGTATAGTGATATTCCTTGTTATTGTGCGCCGTGTCCACGAGCGTCAGCTGTGTGCCCGCGGGCAACGCCCCCCTTTCTCCGCCAAACACGATGCACTTGTTGAGCGGCCTCATATCGCCACCACTTGCCAAGTGCGTGTTCCAGCCATACTCCGTCTCCTGGTCATACGCCTTGTTATACGTCCAGGTAAGATAGCCCGTCATGGTCTCGCCGCTGCTAATGAGCACGTGCTTGTCGTACTTGGTGCGGTAGTCGTCGCTATTGAAGTTAGACCCCTCGGAATACGTTGCCGTAAAGTTGATCTCGAGCACACGCTTGACGATGATGGGCACCATGACCCTGTAGCTCTGGCCAGCCTCGGTAAAGGTGACGGTAAGCAGGTTGAAGCGACCCTTGCCGTTGTCCCAGTTAGAGTTAGCGCTAATCGACAGAGACGAACCGCTGCCTTTAACGTCGAGCGCCTTGTCAGTGACATCGGCTTGTTTTACAAAGGCACCGTTTTTGAGTTGGAATACGTCGACTGTTGCCGAGACATGCGATCCGTCTGCATTCAGGCGCAGCGCATCCGAATAGCCACCGTTGGTAACAATATTGAGATAGTCCTTAACGGTATCCGAGTCATTACCCGAAAGGACAAGGACGTAGGGGTTGGCATCCGTCTTTGTGGCATCCGTGTCATTGTTTTCATTGAACTCGCCAGCACTGGAAGGCGAGTAGTTCCAGTGATTGTCTCCATCGAAGTTGGTGTAGACGTAGTGTTTGCTACCGCCTTTCTCCGCATCGGTCTTAATAGTCGATGCACCATAAACGTTGACACCGTCGCCAAAGAGATAACGCGTCTGTCCGGTTTCATCAGCGGCAGTCTTGACCGAAAGAGCGTTCTCCGGGACTGGGCTCGTAGTCACATATGGAGCAACGGCGGCCGTCGTGCTGTCTGCCGAATCAGCACCGTATAGAGTCTTGCCGTCAGTCGGCACCGTAAGCATGTCATTGTAGTCACCAAACGCGACATACGACTTATTTTTGACTTCGCCGATCTTGCTACTGTCGCTTGCACGGATCAACGCAGGCATTGCCGCGTTCGTTTGACCCTCGGCGAGCTTTACAGACAAACCAGCGGCACATAGCTCGTAGCCATCCAGCTTGCTCACATCGACACTGCCAACCAGAATGCCTTGCTGATCTTTATTATTGAACGTATTGCCATCGAGCAGCACGTTGGCGAGATAGTACTTGCCCCTACTCTCTCCCGAGATACCACCAGAATCGGCCTGCCGGAATGTGTTGGAAGCGACCTTGGAATTCGTGATGTTCACATTGATGACTCTGTCCACCTTACCGAAAAGGCCGCCAGCAAACTGGCTATCCAGCTTAAGACCATCAACAGTAATAGCGTTGCAGGTAATATCGAAATCACTTGTAAAGTTACCTATAAGGCCGCCTGTCCACTTACCCCCAGCTGCAATATGCAGCCCACTGAAGGTGCAGTTGTCGAACCAATAGGAGCTGTTTTTACTAATTATGAAACCAATGCAGCCACCGATGTTGTTGAGATTGCCGCTATTGTCGACAACGTTGCCGATGTAGCGCGCACCTTCGGTTGCGGATATTGCCAGGTTATATATCGAGTTTTTACCGTAATCAGCTCTGCCAATAAAACCACCGGCACCCGGCAGCTTCCCTAAGTTCGAAATGGGGGATTCAACGGTAACGTTAGAAATTTTCGCCACACCGGTCGTTTCAACCGCGTTCGTTCCCAACCTCGTATTAACCGATATACTGCACTGGGTCCATCCGAACACACCACCGACGCAAACGCCCGTATCGCCCGGACCCGTCGCCTTTACGCTAGATTCAGAAGCGATCGCCTTTTGATCTGCTTGCGTCTTCCAAACACCGCAAGACGAACTTTCGCCGACTTTTCCAACATATCCACCAACATTGCACCCACCGATAACTTCCATACCGCTATAAGAGCAGTCGTACAGTTTGACCGGAGATGCCGCCCCGCTCTTCTCAATTATCTCCGATATCGAGGTGGTCGCCTTACCCCTGCTGCAATATCCGGAACTACCCAATAGGCCACCGACGTTTTTGGCGCCGGCAACTTTGCAGTCTTCCATGGTCACCTTGCGGTAAATGCCAGAAACTCTGCCGTCATTGTATGCCGTCACGCCCGCCAGCAGGCCAACGCCAACCTCACCTCTGGCTTTCCAGCCGTCATCGTTCGAATTGTTTTGCCAGTCGATGACATTTCCGGACTTATCTTTGATAGTCAATTCAACGTCGCAGTCATCGAAGCTTAGATCTTTGACCATGTCATCGGCGGTGTTGCCCGAAACGTTGTTTGAGGTAAACGAAACCGTACTAAACAAGGCGCCTACGCCGGCAACCTTATAATCGTCGTCGATGTACTCCGTAACCCCATATACCTTACTGTCTTTTCTGCTACCGACCTTAATCGTTGCGCCGTTGCCGTTGATGCATGCGATGAGCGGCACGATGCGATCGCGATCGGCTCCGGAAGCCGAGATGCATGCATTTGAGTAGTAGCGTCCCGAGAGCCCCGTAAAGCCCGAACCGTAATCAGTCATAACAAATTCTGTTTTCGCAAACTGCAGATTCATGCCAGACACCTGAGCCGCACAGATGTAGCCCGTCTGCCACGTTGCGTATTTCCTTACCAGATAGGGGGAGTTAACAGCCGACCCATCCGCCTGGATGCCGGGACTCCTCAAGTCATCTTTTTTCGCATCGGCAAAGTCGCCCTCAGCACTCTCCGGATTTCCAACATATTCATAGCTTGCATTGCGAACCTTGCCATATTGCTGGTTGCCGAATTTATACGACCCGGTAGTGTTACTGCCGCCAAGGTAAGCACGCGAGCCGGCGGGAGCGCCCGACGTTGACGCGTTCGCCGACCCGCTAGCCGCGCCGCTGCTGATAATGGCAGAAAGCACCAGCAGGCCCTGGGCATTATGAACCGTCGTCGTAGCCGCGTCGTCCGTCGTGATGCAGCGCGTATCGCCGGTATTGAGCCCATTGAGCTCATTGATCTTATAGTTTGCGTCACCGTTATCAACGGTGCAGCCCTCACTAAAGGCATAGCCATCAATCACGCGACCAACGTAGGGGTTGTCGTACAGCTGGAAGTTGCCGCCACCTTCGCCAGCGCTTTTGAACTTTTCCTTGGTTCCAGCGCGCCAAGACGTCCCCGACATATGGCGGAAGATCACGCCGCCGCCTGCAATGGCGCCGACGTAACCGCCGACAGGAACAAGGTGCGGCTTAGTGCCGCCACCCGCAACGGTAAAGCCATTAGAGCTAACCGCCACTCCATCAATAATGTTGTCGCCGCCAAGAATGCAGCCACAAATTCCACCAAAGAATGATGCCGGGATGCCGTCGCTACTTTCGGTGTACGAAATGTCATTGGAACCCGTAGCACCGCTGCCCGAATATTCAACGTTCAAGTTCTTAACAACGCAACCATAGCTATATGGAATCAAACCAGAGATCGTACGGGTCTTCTTCACTATCTTGAGCGTTGCCTTATTGAGATTCTGTTTGAGATTACCCACGATAACGCCACGGAAGGGATTCTCTTTGTTACCAAACCCCTTAAAGCTGTTTCCGTCAAGCTCAATATAATTCAGCGTTTCCGTTTCGCTATCCGCGGGTTCAATGCTGTAATAAGCGCTTTGGATATAGCTATGCATGGTGTCGTTTGACAGCGTCTTACTAGAATCGGTAATGCATACCCAGCTGCCCTGCGACCGCTTGTACTCATAAATTAATTCATTGATCTTCGAGCCATCGTGACGACGTGTACAGAGGTTTTCTTGATTGTCGATAACAGCAATCTGCCAACCGTCTGCAGCGGACTCTTTTCCATTTATATAGTTTGCGACAGTTACGATCTCTGCCGCATTCGTCAACGCATACGGGTCGCCATAGGTACCGCACCCCGTAAGCAGGTTCGAGACGCGCTGGTTGACCTTAATCTCGTGATACGTGTCATGAGCGTGCTCGCCCGTCCCCTCCTTCGATTTGTAAACATACGGAAGGTATTTATTCGCAAACTGGGGGTCGTCCTCATTGGCTTTAATCGAACCGTCGGTCACCAGGTTATCGTCGGTCATATAGCCTTTTTTATCGTTGTACCAACGCTGTTGGCCCTCGTACTCGCTGTCGTTACCCTTCGTATCAATTTCGGCGCCGTACGTCGGCTCGAAGTACGTAAAACTCGAATCCTCTTCTTTGTGCTTTTTGCTGTAGAAAATATAGCTCGCCGACGAACCGGATTTAGTGCCGTCGTAGGCAAAGCTCTCAAGCAAACTTGCATGGGTAAAGATGCCGTCCGTTTTAGAAGACGGGACTGTTATGTCTTGGAAGTTCGCCGTTACCATCTCGGCTTTCTCGTCACCGAGATTGCCGAATAGGCTCGTTGCCGCCTTTTCTCCTGCTTTGTACGAGCCCGACTTCACGGTAATGCCCTGGACCGCGCCAGTCGTAGGCTTACCATCGACTTTATATCCTCCCTTTACCGTTAGGTCGGTTTTTGAAGATAGCTGGTTGATGAGCAAGGGCGCATATGCCGCATCCTCGGCTCCGTCCACCTTAATGCCATCGAGAGTGAGGTCTTTGATTTCAACCTTAGCAGTAGCGCTTGTGCCCTTTACTGATTTGCTAATCAGAGCACCGGTTCCACCGCCAGCCGAGCCGACAGTCCCCTGCAGGGCCACGCTGCGAATCGTAACTTTGTTTGGACCGGAATAGCTGCTAAACAGGCCCGCATGCATGTTCATATGCTGCGAGGGTTGAGAGTTTTGCTTATTCCCGCTCTCCTTTTTATTGATATCGCCGAAACAAAACTTGATTGTCGCGTAGTAAACATATGGGTTATTGTTGGTAAGTTCGACCGGATAGTAACTATAGCCCGTCATATCCAACGAAGCGTTGCCGCCCATTGACCCTATGCGTCCCGTGCCCCAGCAGAGCAATGCGCCGTCTGTCTCTCTCCAAACATAAGGCCTGACAGCCCTGGGCGCATACCAACTCACGCTCCACACAAGAAGTTGTTCGGGCGTTCCAATCCATTGGTCTTTTGCATTTTTTTTATCCCCAAGTTGCTTGGCGCACGCGACAGCGCGGTCGAGATTGTAGTAATAGCGCACCGACCCATTAGCTTGGTGCTTCATACCATACGCGGTACGGTTCTCGTATGAATTACGACGGCCGCCAGCATCGGTCCCGTCATCGGTCATGTGCAGCTTTTCCTCCTGCGTGTGTAACGAAACGACGCCGTTTACCGTACAGTCATCAACCGACTGGCCAGGCTTACACCCATCAGCAACCCATTCGTCAAATGTTGTCGCCTGCGTTTTAATGGCATCATTGTCTCTATTAACTTTATACGCAGTAGCCCACGGTGCCCTATTCTCAAGATAAAGCCCCGCCAAAGAGTCACCGGCACTCAAGACATAGCTGCCAGCACGGCAAACAAGCATACCGAACTTATCCGCATTAGGGGCACTCAGAGTGAGGCCCGACAAATTGAGAGCATAATTGTTAATAACCCAGTGGCCGCTGGCAGCGTATACGAGACCGCCAAATTCGGTGGCGGTAGCCGAACTTACGCTTGAACCGCTTGTTGTAATAGCATAGCTGCTATCGTTCTTGTTGACCGAATCGTCACCAAGCGTTACCTCAGTACCAGCCCAGCTGTACCCGAGAAGGCCAGCAGAGTTGCTAGCGTTCACGCCGGCCGTCGCGAGACTGAAGTTTGCGAAATCAAGTTTGGTAATCGCAACCTGTTTCGCACCCGAATTTCCATCGAATCCGCCTTGCGCGATTTGGCCGATTAAGCCGCCTGCATATGTTTTTACCGACCCATTTTTAACGGCAATCGACCCCGAGATGGCCAAACCGTCAACCTCAACGGTCTTGCCATCGGCCGAAGGAACACTGTCGCCTGCAACGTAGCCGATGACTCCGCCGACGCAGGTTGTCCCACGCTCTCGTGCGTTCGAAACGATATTCGCTTTTATCACCGAAAGAGACTTGCGACTTCCAATCTTTAGCGAGCCCGCGCCAGACATGCTGCCGAATACGCTGCCAACATGTATATAGTTGTTTCCGTTGGTGCTTTCGTATTCGATCTCAGCGCTAAATGTCGCAGAAGTCAACGACGTGTCGCCACCAACTTTTACGCCTGCTAGCGCACCGGCATCAACATTCGACTGATTGTCGAATTTCATGGAGCCGGCGATTGTGGCGTTGAAGGCAGTTGCGCCGTTGACGGCCGCGAACAAGCCTAGACGGCCATGACGGTAGACTTTGCCGTTGCCGTCGCTTGCTTTGTTATTGTCGCGCACGCCGTACGGTTCGCCGACGGCAAGGTTGATTGTGCCGATGCCGTTCAAAGTGCCCGAAAATATTTGCGAGTCACTTGCGCGATCCTGCGTGAAGCCCGTCAGGCCTGTGCCGGCGAGATCAATTTTGCCGTTCACCGTAATGGTCGAGAACTGTAAACCGTTCAGGTTGTTATCAGAGACTCCGGCAACCATCGGATAGAAGCCGTTAGTTTGCCAGGTGATCGCAAGTTTGGCGAAATCATCAACTGAGGTCAGGACATAGGCATCGTTAGTTAGGGTCAGCGAATTCGGCAAAGTCAACTTATGAGTGTCCGCATCAAGCTTAATGAAGTCGTTGCCCAAACGAATAACCTCGCCATAGGTCGCAATGTCATCCGTCTTCGAGGCCGTGTTACTGCGCTTGAAGGTCCAGCCCGTAGCACCATCGTCAGTCAGTTTGCCGTCAGAGCCGTTACCGGCAGCAAAGATCAACGCATTGTTGTTCTCGAAGACAAGCTGTCCCGTCGTGCCATTCTCGGCAAAACTTGCACCCGACAGGTCCGTGATGCCGCCGAACTTGATTACGGCATTCCATGCGGAGCCCGCAATGCCCGCGGCACGGTTGCTTTGAGCCTTACCGATAGAATTTTCGCTTGTAAGCGTGAAGTCACGCACATCAAGCACGTTGCGCGTGTCGACAACACCCACAGCTCCACCAAGTTTCCCGGCGCCCGTTCGCGCCGAGGCATCTCCCTTGCACGTAACCTTCACGCCATTGAGCACAACGGCAACAGGCTGCGAATTGGGGTCTGCACTATCGCCAACATAGCCGACAACGCCGCCCGCGTCGGATAGCCCGCTCGCGAGGTTAAACTCGATTGTGCACTTATTCTTATCTGTGTCTTGTTGATCTGGGTCCTTTTGGACTACGAGCGCGCGCAGGGACTCATCTTCGCCCTTTGCCGTCGCGAGCACCTTGCCGATAAGGCCACCATAACTGCCGCTGGTGCTACCGTCCGCTCCTGAGGCCAATTTGCTCTTATACGTTCCGCCCTTCACGACGATGTCACCGGTAGAAATATCCGCCACGCCGAATAGGGCTCCAGCACGCTGCGTTGCGCCAAGTGTCACGCCATCGCCCAGGTCAAACATATTGGGTTTAACGATGAACCCTTGCACAAAGCTCACGTCGCCGATAACGCCGCCAGAGCAGGCGCTGCTTGTATCGCCGACGTTGCGCGCCGGTTTAAACGCTACGCCATCAGCGATTTTGAGTGTGAGGCTGATTGCCTTACCGATAAGACCACCGCTAGCAGCCTTGCCAATGACGCTAAAGGCAGAAAGATCAATCTTCTGGCCAATCGCAACGGTCGAGCCCGATGCGCATTCACCAATCAGGGCGCCAGCGTTACAGCCTTCGGCCGTCGTCTTAATCGTCGAATCAGCAAACGACGTGCCCCCGAGCCCGCCGATGGTCAGCGAGGCAGACTCGGCCAACGTGTTCACCAGCAAGCCGACATTGCCCGAGCTCGCCTCGATAGCCACCTTAAGTTCGCCACCGCTTTGGACGGAATACGTGGCCTTCAGCGACATAGCGCCGGTCACCTCGCCCAGCAGGGGCGATTTAAGCTCAGCTGAGTCAGTCGCCACGGTAACGTTGGCGTCAAGCTCACGATTGTTGCCCGCCACCTTCGCCGCCACGATGGGCTGCTGAGCGTCCGTGCCCTTCCACGTCACAGCAACGTTTTTGTTTGCGTCGGAAAGCTCAATGTTGTTGAAGAGGGTGCGATTCACAGCAAGGGCAACACCCGCGAGGTCGAGCGAGCCCTTGAACGGAGCGTCAGAACTGCCAAAACCCTGAAACTCCAGATCGCCGTCCTTCTTCGTCACATCAAACGAGGCGCCCGTGGAGCCACTTTTCGCAATCACGGCTTCCTGATAGACGGCCGGGTTGGTGTTGGAGATCTTAATAAGGTCAGCGTTCGTGCTGAATTCGATTTTGGTGACCTTATCGTCTACCTCAGTAACGTTTGCAACGCCCGCTTTTTTCAGTTCCTCAACCGTGTTGTACTTATAGGTGACATCCGCCTGGGCAGCGGCATCCGCGTCCGCGCCATCCGCTTGCTCTTCATCGGCGGCGTTGTCGTCGGCAGTTGTATCCCCCTGGGACGTATCACCCTCCGTTGAGGCATCGCCGTTGGCGGCTCCATCGGTCGTGGAATCCTGCGCCTCGCCAGCGTTGGTCGAGCCGTTGCCACCCTCGGCAGTGCCCGCATCGGCGCCCGGAGTCGTCGCAGCGTCATCAGATGTAGCCTGGTCAGCATCTTCCAAAGCGGTGGCTACGGCATCCTGCACGGAGCGTGCCGTGTTGCCCGCGGCGCGCGCGGCGGAGACGGACGCCTCCATAACGGCGTCGAGCTCTTGCGCGAACACCTCTGTGGAGGGCGCGAGCGCCTGGAAAATCATGATCGCAGTCAGGCATGCGGTTGTTATGCGCTTTGCCGTTCTCATCTGGTCCTACCTCGTTCTATCTCATGCCCCGCGCGGGATCTCAAAATCTATGCTTGCGGCTTGTTCGTTCCGGCTGAACACGAAACGACAATGTCTTTCCATTTGGTCGGCTTCGAATCGCCCTCCCAATCACCCTTCCGGTAAAAGGTGATGATTTCCGAGCCAGGAGATGCATCGTATGTAATCGAGTTGCCGCTGACGGTCGCCTGCTTGCCATCGTTCATATGGTTCTTCGCAAAGAACGGATCGAGCTCGATCCAATCCCCCCACTCGAGCGTCACCTTGGTCGTAGCGCCCGTAACGGTCACGCGATAGTTGTAGGCGCCGAAATAGCTGAAATTCGTATCATCCGAGTTCTTATCGACCCACTCGCCCGAAACGCCCGAAGCCGTTACCTCCGCACGCTCGGCGGGCGCAATCTTGGCAGCGAGCCATTTAAGGTTGGTGCCGGGACTGTCAGCACCAACCTGGGCCTTGACGGTGAAGGACGCCTTGTTAAGGTCGTCCTTGGCAAACTTAACTGTATAGGTATACATGGTTGCCCTGTTGGCAGGGAAAGAAAGGGCAACGTTGCCGCCCGCCGCCAGCGCGGGCGAACCGCTTATGCTCCAAGCTTTCGTCGTTCCCGTCGCCGTCACGCTCAGCGTCGCGTTGACGTCCTTATCGTTAACCTTGTTCTTGTCGCCCAGCAGATGGTTGTAAATGCGGAAGGTAAAGGAGCAGGTTTCCCCGCTCGTGTCGGCGACGACGCTTCGGACGGCAATTTTCCCTTCATCCAGTCTTTCGTCCGTGTGGCCCGTAAGCATGTCCGAGGCAAACAGCGCCTGCGACGTGCCCGAAACGGCGACCGACTTAAGGAAGTCGCCCGCCAAAAAGGCGGTGTAGGTAAGGTAAGTGCCCGCCACAATCGCGACAGCGCACAGCAGCACCGCAACCGCCCACAGGCGTTTGCGCGCTTTAGAAGCAGGGGCCGCCGAATCCGTGTAGCAAGACTTCGCCTTTGGCTCATCCACCTTCGCAAAGTGCTTGCCAACAGGCCTCGCGATTTCATTTTGCTCGTTCTTGCCTTTCCGCATCTGGCGCCCCTCCTTTCCTACTATTAGTTGCCGCTCGTGCCGCGAGCGATTAGGTAAACCATGTCGGTCTCTTTGACGTTTGAGACCTTGGTACCGTCTGCGTTGGTCACAACGCCCGGATTCCACGTGCATTCGATGATGAAGTTCGTGGCGGCGTTGGCCGTGTTGCCATCCCAGCCATCGAGCTTGTCCTTTTTAAACTCGTGATACCGGTACAGCGGACGGGCGTTTTTCTGGACGTCCTTATATGCACTGTACGTTGGATCATTGGTGGCAAGCTCTTTAGCCAAACTGCTCGTTCCGTCCACGCTATTGATAAAGGTGAACGAAATCGGATCCCCCGTCGTGCTCCACGAATACGGTTGATTGAGTCCGTCGAGACCGACCACGGTGCCACTTTTATCGCCTGAATCGTTGACCTTCACGTGATACACGTTGATTGTCAGTCCCGCGATATTCGTGGTATTTGCCACCTGCAACTCAAACGCTTGACCGCCAGCGCTCGGATTCTCGTCATTGTCGCTCTGCACGCAAAACGCGCGACGAATGGTCACGTAACCGTTGTCGTCCGTCACATCGCCGCGCGACTCGTCATACGAGATCTCGATGGGCTCAATGCTCGTCTGGTTGGGACCCAGCACCTTGAGCTGCGCGGGGGTTTGAATCTTGCCCACCGTGGACAGGCTTTTGCTGCCCACAAACCACGAGAGCGACAGTCCGATGATGAGAACGATTGCCGCCAGCAGTACCAAGACCGCGAGGGTCTGTGCGCGATGGCCTTCGATCCAATTGCGAGCGTCGCCGAGGCGTGTTTGCATGGTACTCATGAGCTCACGCCCTCCTGAGTGCTAATTCTAAGTTGGATGTATTCGACCTTGTCGCCGATCTGTTCGTCTGCGTTGTTGTACAGCGCCGAGCAAATAGCGATGTCGCTGGAGGACATGTCGGCCGAAACCGCGGGGGCGTCGGCGGCACTCTTGTCGCTTGCCGTGCCATAGAAATAGTTCGCTTTATGCGTGTTCATGTCCGCCTGCAAGGCGCCGTAGTCAGACTTCTCGTCTCCCGCCGAGGCAAACAGATTCTTGTAGTAATTCGTGTTGCCCGTAAGGACGAAGTTCTGGAAGTACTCCGGCCATACCCAGTACAGCGTGATGGAAACGGACTTGTTTGTGGGGTTGGTCGTTTTGCCTTCTTCGCAAAATGCGCTCTTTGGAATCTCGATCTTGCCATCAACCACGCGACCCGAGTAATAGCCGTTCTCGCAGCTCGTAAAGAACAGCAAGTGGCCTTTGATCAAGCCAAGGAGCGCCTCGGCCTCGGACGTCAGCGCTCCCCCATCCTCGACAACGCCAACGCGCGTGACCTTAAGCACACGCGACAGATTGATCGTGACCCCGTTTAGGTCACTCACCAGCGGTGTCACCGTAAACGAAATCTTGCCGCGAGCGCCCGGATACAGGGAACCAGCGGTCTCGTTGTTAAGGTTGGAGCCGAGCGTCACCGTCATGGCGTCGGTCGTATCCAAGCCGGCGATGGCTTGCTTTTCCTTGTCCGTGCGTTCATTGCGCTCGTAATAGCCCACATGGGCATCGGTATCGCTCGCAGCAGCAATCGTATAGCGCTCCGCCATCGCACCAATGCTACTCCCAGTAGCACTCACTCGATTATTCGCGGCAAACCAGGCCAGGCATGCAAAGATGGCGACGATGGCGGCCAGCACAAACAGACCGCTCACCAGGAAATCCTTCCAGAAATCCTTGAGGGTCCGCACGTGCTCGTCGGCAGCTTGGCGGTATTCGGCCGCCGTCTTGTGCTGCTGGGGCTCGCTATGTCGGTCCATGCCACTCATCGCTTGCGTTTGCCCTGCTTGCGGGCGTGCCATCCTTTCCGCTCGGTCGCGCTTAATCCGTTGATCGCAGGTAGAGAATTCAGGCAGAATACAACACCGTACGATAAAGCAAAAGAATAGCATTGACCTGCGGTTTGCTCCACAACGCAAGCCTTAATGATGTCTTAATAAGTCAAGCTCTTGGTGCAAAGGGGTCAGGTTACTTCGCATCAACGTGGTACAAACAAACCTGACCCCCTTGCACCAAAACCGGGGTGGGGCTTGCACCTCTGGCAAGCCCCACCCCGGTCGATGGCCTATGTGCGTTGGGACGCAGCCGGGCGAGGCGGATCCGTGCTACCGCCCCGCCTGGCCGCGATGTTCAACTACAGCTCGTTGGCCGCGTGATACGCCGTGCGGATGGCGCTCGCGATGTCGGCGGTGCGCTCGCCCGAGCAGTCGCCCACGCAGGTCACGGGCACCGTCACGCCGTCCAGGTCAAACGCGTTGGCCTTGGAACCCACGGCCATCACCACGTAATCGCAGGCAATCTTCACCGGCTCCTCGGCGCCGTCCTCGGCAGTGCGCACGGCCTCCACGCCCTCATCGGTAATGGCGGTCAGGCGGGTCTTCACGTGCTGCTCCACGTTGTGCTCGGCAAAGTCGCTCATAATCAGCGGCAGAATGGTCTCGGACTCGCCCGCGGCAATCTTGTCGAGCATCTCGACAATCGCCACCTCGCAGCCGTGCTGCAGCAGGTACTCGGCAGTCTCAGTGCCCACCAGACCACCGCCAATGACGGCGACGCGGCCCGTAAGCTCCACCTTGCCGGCCAGCACGTCCCAGCTCGAGACGACCTTCTCCGAATCCGCACCCGGAACGGGAATGACCACGTCGTGTGCGCCCACGGCCACAATCGCGGCGTCGGCGGCGTTGAGGTCCGCGGGGCTAGCGGCGTGGTTGAGCTCAACCTTCACGCCCAGACCAGGCAGGATCTTCTCGTAGTACTCGACCGAGCGCATGATCTCGTCCTTGCGCGGGGGCGCGGCCGCCAGCACAATCTGGCCGCCCAGGTGATCGCTCGCCTCGTAGATGGTTACGTCGTAGCCGCGCTTGGCCGCCACGCGCGCGGCCTCCAGGCCGGCGATACCGCCGCCTACCACGGCGATCTTCTTGTCGCCCTCGCCCGGCTTAATGGCGATGGTCGCCTCGTCGCCGTTCTCGGCATTGAGCAC
>CAKUCJ010000004.1 GCA_934643435.1 uncultured Collinsella sp. | reverse complement strand
TGCTTAACGCCCTGCACGAGGCCGACGGAACCATCCGCCGCGCCATTCGCGAGTTGACCGAGGCCGGGCTGCACGTGGTCCCCGCAACGGGTCGCTCGACGTTGCCGATCGGCGAGCATGGCTTTACGGGACTGGCGCTCGACGCCTGCTGCTCCAACGGATCCATCGTGCGAGACAGCCATGGCGAGGTACTCAAGACCTGGACCATCGACCCTCAGATTACCGAGGAGCTGCTCAAGGCATTCCCGGACATTTGCTTTGATTGCTCCACGCCCGACGGCATGTTCTCGAGTGGTTCGTTCGAGATGCACCAGGCGGGTTTTAAGAAAGACAGCCCCATCAAGCGCATTGTGATGCGTGGCATGCGTGCGCGTGGCGGTTATCACGAGGAGCAGTATTTCGACCAGTCGATCGGCGACATTCTGCGCCACGACGTTTGCAAGATTAACTGCCGCGTGACCTCGACCGAGCTGGAGCGCGACCTTAAGGCGTATCTTGCCGAGCGCTCGGACCGCGTGGTGAACGCGCCATTCGACCCGGTGATGTTCGAGATCACGGATGCTTCGTGCAACAAGGGCGAGAGCGTTGCCTGGCTGGCAAGCTACTACGGTATTGTCGAGGACGAGGTCGCGGTCTACGGCGACGGCGGCAACGACATCGCCATGCTCAAGCGTTTCCGTCACAGCTATGCCACCAAGAATGGTAGCGATGCGGCTAAGGCTGCTGCGAGCGCGACTATTGGCAGCTGCATGGCCCACGCCGTTCCCAAGCACATGCTCACCACCATGCGCAAGCAGAACTCCCGCACCATCATCGAATAATGTGACAAAGGGGCAGCTCCCTTGTCACATGGAGTCATGGTTTCTTGGAGTGCGAACATATATTCGTATATATGACCAGGCTCTGATAGAATCGGTATTGTTGACGGCAGTTCCATGTGCCGGGCAGCGCCCTCCATCTGATGGGAGGTGATGCCCATGACCGATTTGATTGATTTCGTGAAGCTCCTGACCGCTTTGGTCTCGCTCCTCACGGCGCTCATCGGACTTTCCGAGGCACTTAAGCAGCGCTCGAAGCGTAGCAGAAGAGGTCGCCGCCGCTAAGGCGTTGACCCCTTAAACCGTATAACGGCGCTGCCCAGCTTTGCAGAACTTGGGCTGCCGTCGACACTATTCTACCCACGAATGACATTTTGGACAATCGGTAATGCCAATCCAAAAGCTAAGCGGAATGTGACAAAGGGACAGTTCCTTTGTCACATTCCGGGGTTCTCGATAAGCCACCGCTCGTAGGCGTGTTGCATGAGCTCGGTCTTGTCGGCTTTTTTGCGGCAGCCCTTCTGTTCTTCGACAGCCAGTTCATAGACATCACTCTGCTCAAAAGCGCTGGTGTCCCAGGCTCCGTGTTCAATGCGAGCCCATGTGGCATCGATGAGCTGCTCGAGCTCGGCAATGTCGTCGGCGCTGGCAGTTGTCGCGAACGGTGGGCGCAGCTCGCCCGTTGTCTTGTCGGGTTCCACATAGTAGTCGCCCATGGATGTGACAGTGTAGCCACAAAACTCGGGCGATGTCTCGACCAGCAATTTGTAGAACTTGAGCTGGCGGTGATAGCCTGTGGGCACCTCCTTGCCAAAGCCAGTCTTGTAGTCGACGATCTGAACCGTTTTGGCTGTATCGTCAACGAGAAGCAAATCGAGAAAGCCAAAGAGCGGGGTTCCACCGGCAGTCAGACATTGCATGTTCGCTTCCGTGATGCAACGGTGACCACGTACATGCTCGACAAGCCAAGGAACGAACGCGTGGCAAATGCGCTCGAAGCGCTCCGAATAACGGCGGACATCCTCGGAGGCAAAATCGAGCCAAGAAATCTGCTGGCGGTACGCAGCCTCGATTGCTTCGACTGTCACTTCATCATCAGCGGACATTCGATTAACGATCTCCTCGAACATCGCGTGAACGATGGTGCCGAATTCGGTTTGAATTGTGGGCGCGGTGGGCAGGCGCACGATCTGCTTCTCGGGGAAGTGCTGGCTATTGGCGCACCCAGGCTCATAGGTCACAAAATTGTTGAGCGCTGTGGCAGAGAGGTGTTTTACGTCGGTGTGAGGCTCCAAAAGCGCGCGGAGCTCGGGCGTATCGAACACATAGTTGTCGCGCCACTCAGTTTCGATTGCGGCGCTAAGCTGGTCAGGCTCGGCGGCAATCTCGCAGGAGTCGATGAGCCCCGTGAGCTCCTGGAGTGCCGATCCGCCGGCACGGTACAGTTCGAGGTTTCGTTTAGCGCGCGTGATGGCGACAAACAGCAGACGGCGCGCGTCATCGTCATCCTTTTCGTCGCGGATGAGCAGGTTGGACGGGTACAGGCTCATGCCGCCGGCACCCTTGTGCCAAGTGGAATCATCGGCATCGAGCAGATAAACGCAGTCGAATTCCAGGCCCTTAGAGCTATGGGCGCTGGTAAGGCGAACGGCCCCCGGCGTGCCAAGGTCAATCGACGCATCGATGCTCACGCCAAACTTTTGAGCGGCATTGAGTTTGTCGACAATATCGGGCAGGCGAAGTGCGCGCCCCATGCGGCGCGCATCTCCTATTTCGCCCTCGGCAAATGCGAGCAGGGCGCGGATGCCGGCATTGAATTCGGCAGCACCCAGCGGGTCCTGTTCCTTGCGGTGGCGGTAATAACCAAGGCTGCGCTCGACAATCTTAAAGATCAGCGCTCTGACGGGGGAGGCGTCAGCCTCTGCCGCCCACTGCATCAGGTTGTCGTACAGCTCTTTGACGCGGGTGTTGGCGCTCTCGCACATGGCGTCCATCCAGTCGCCGTGGTGCTCTCGCTTGGCGTTGAGCGCAAACGCCACGGATGACGGATGGTCGCCGTCCAGCTCGGCAGCGCAGATGATCTGCGGAAGATAGCTGCTGGCGAGCTCTTTCTGTCCGCGGGCGAGTGCGGTCACGCAGCGTAGCAGCGCCAACGTCGTCTGAATGCGCTCGGAGGCAAAGAGATTCTGTCGCTCGCGATAGGAGAACGGCACGTTTTCCTTAACGAGGAAGGGGATAAGCGAGCGCAAGGCGGCATGCTTGGCGGAGATGACCGCAATTCCTTCATCGGGGTCTTCGCAGCCATCGAGATAGCCGGCATCGATTCGCTGCTTAATGCTTGCGGCGACGGCAGCGTATTCCTCGGCTTTACCGGTATAGACGTTCTCGCTAAAGCTGACCTGATCGCCTTGGGGCCTAAACGCCTCGATTGACTTGTTCGAGCTGGCATCGAGTCGGTATTCGATCTGCTGTGCGACGGCCTGACCAAGCTCAACGATGGCCGGCGTGGAGCGGTAGTTGGTCTTGAGCACGATGCTGCGGGGCGAGAATTCGGCAGCAAACTGGTTGGCGCACTCGATTGTGGCGCCCTGAAAACGCATGATTGCCTGGTCGTCGTCGCCGACAGCCATGATATTGGGTATGTCGACGTCGGCGCAGAGCAGCTCGATGATGCGCATCTGGGCACCGTTGGTGTCCTGGAATTCGTCAACCTGAATATAGGTATAGGTGTCTTGGAGCGCTTGACGAAGCGCATTGCTGTGCTCGACGGCGTCGACAAAATCGCCGATCATATCGTCGTAATCGTAGAGATGATGCTGGTCGAGCTCATTTTGGTAGCGACGCACAACGTTGCAAGCAGCCTTAAGCCGTTCGCTTTGCTCGGCAATCTTAAACGTGCGCCCCTGGGAATTGCTGCCTCCAAAGAAGGCGTCGCGCACCTTGGTATATCCCGACGACTTGCCCTTCTCGTCAATAAGCTCGGTTCGGCGAACGGTGTCACGCAACTCAAGGATATAGGGCACGTATGTGCCGGCGGGGCAGTCGACCGGGCGGGTGAGCGACGTGGGCGCCATGCCGCAGGCGCGCTCGACTTCCTCCCCAAAATGCTCCGCCAGTGCAGCGCTTGCCCTTCCGCAGGCAAGTGTAAGCAGCTCGGAATGCTCGGTGAGCCAAGCGGCGGCATCGATATTCTGCTGTGCGATGGCGCTCAGCGTGTCGTAGTCCAGGCCGCTGCGTTTGATCTTGGAGACAAAGCCGATCATCTTGCCAATATTTGGAGCGGGACCGTCTGGTGACCCTCCGCCTAACGGAGAGCCAAAGGGCAGCGATTTAAGCAACCGGTCGAAGATCTCTTGTTGGTGCAGACTCGTGACGAGCGTGTCGGTCGAAGGACGTGCGAAGTACTCGGGATGGCGCGACCTGACGCTGCTCGCAAATCCGTGGAAGGTGTAGACCTCGATGCCGTACGCGTCGCGACCGATCAGCTCAATCAGGCGCTTGCGCATGGCCTCGGCGCCCGCTTCGGTATAGGTGAGGCAGAGGATGTTGCGTGGGGCCGCATCGCGCTTGGCCAGGATGTTTGCCGCGCGCAGGCTCAGCAGCTGCGTCTTGCCGGTGCCGGGACCGGCAATAACGAGCAGTGGTCCATCCAGGCATTCGACGGCTTCGCGCTGCTCGGGGTTCAATCGCTCAAGCGATGCGATGAGTTCGGGGGTCATGTTCACGGCGATATCACCTGTCTTCTTGGTAGAGCGCTCGCGTGCCATCGAGATATGTGAGGTACGTATCGATGGCACTTTGCGGCTGAACGATTTTAATGAAGGTGCTGAGCTGCAGCAGCCAGCCAAAGAACTGCGGCGACAGCGGGGCTTTGACGGTCGCCAGCAGGCGCCCGTCCTGATTCTCAAACACGACGGCGTCGAGCCCAAACTTGTCGATGAGCGGGTTCATCGCGCGGTCGTCGAGTTCCAGCACGACGGTGGTCTTGTCGGCCGCGTAAACGCCAAACGACGGCGAAACGTGGTCCTCGAGCACATAACCTGCAATACGTGGATCCTTGGTTGCAAGCTCCTCGGACACCGTGACATCGAGCATGCGATCGACGCGATAAGGCGTGAAAGGCTGATGGCCCAAGCCGGCGTTGGCCCATTTATCTCTAAACCCAATCATGTAATAGAGCTCATCGGAGTAGATGAGGCGCACAGGCGTGAGCTCGTAGGTCTTGCCGTCATGGTTAAGGGCCTTTTGCTTGGCGGCATCGTAATGGAAGTAGCGGAAGCGGATCTTGCGCTTTTCGCGCATGGCCTGCTGAATCAGGTCGATGTTGAGCAGGGCGTCTGAGTTCTGCATCTTCACGCGCGAGGGAACGTCGACGCGCTTGTGCATGAGCTCGCGCTCGCTCAGGCTGGCGAGACTCTGCAGCTTGCCGATAAGATGGTCGGTCAATTCATCGGTCAAAAACGGCGAGCTCTGCACCGCATCGACAAGCATGATGAGCTCTTGCAGGTCGAGTGGGCGCGAAGTCAAGGCCCATTCCTTGCCGCTGCGCTGGTCGACGTTGAGTCCAAAGTCGCGAAGCGTTTGCAGGTCGCGATAGATGGCCTTTCGCTCGGCCTCGAGGTCGTAATAGGCGAGCTCCTCGATGATCTGCTGCGTCGTGAGCCCGTGCGTGCTGTCGGTCTTTTCCATCAAGGTTTTAAGCAGGAACAGAAGCCTGAGCTTTTGATTTGGTCTGTTCGCCACGATGTCTCCTTTCGCCGGCAGCGTATCAGCCGGAGATACAAAACAAGACCCGTTATTGGGACTCATTGTAGCGCCTGCGCCCGTAGTATTCGCAGCAACAAGAGCTCGAAAAGGGCGAAAGGTAGGTAAACGGAATCTGATGGCTCGCCTGACTGGTGTGACATGCACTCTGTTGGCTTGGGGCCGGTTCCGGTTTACAAGGATCAGAGCAGGAGAAATGCGATGGCAGACATTAAAGTCTTTGCCGAGAATCTTGAGGATTCAACCAAGGAGCAGATCGAGGAGATTTCCAGCTGCCCGGCGTTTGAAGGCGCCAAGATCCGTATCATGCCCGATGCCCATAAGGGCAAGGGCTGCGTGATTGGCTTTACGGCAAACTTGGGCGACAAGGTGATTCCCAACCTGGTGGGCGTCGACATCGGATGCGGGATGTATTGCGTGCCGCTTGCGGAGACCATTGCGCGCGACGACCTCATTCAGTTCAATCGCGATGTGAAGCGCGCGGTGCCCACGGGCTTTAGCCTTCATCGCGACCCTGCCTGCGTACTCGCGAACTTTGACATGGAATCGCGCGATTGGTTGCAGGATAAACGCAAAGTAGAGCGCTCCATGGGCACGCTGGGCGGCGGCAACCACTTCATTGAACTCGACGAGGACGAGGATGGGCGCCAATATCTGGTCGTGCACACCGGCTCGCGCAACATGGGCAAGCAGACGGCGGAGCACCATCAGGCGCTGGCGCAGAAGACGTGCACGGCAGATATCCCCGACGAGCTTAAGTATCTCGTGGGAGATCTTTCTGCCGAGTATCTCGTCGATATGCATAACTGCCAACGCTTTTCGAATCAGAACCGCAAGGCGATTGTCGCACAGATTGTTGAGCGTACGGGAATTCGACTCGACGGAGACGGCTTTACCACCATGCACAACTACATCTCGGAAGGCGGCATGATTCGCAAGGGCGCCATTAGCGCTCATGCGGGAGAGATGGTGCTGATTCCGTTTAATATGCGCGACGGTGCCGTTATTGCACGCGGCAAGGGAAACGAGGACTGGAACTGCTCGGCGCCGCACGGGACGGGTCGCGCGATGAGCCGTACCGAGGCGTTCCGGACGCTCGATACCAAGGTGTTCGTTGACGAGATGCGCGAGGCCGGCGTCTACTGTCCGAGCGCATGTGAGACGACGCTCGACGAATCGCCCGAAGCGTATAAACCTGCAGATGATGTATTGAGACTCATGGACCCGACGGTCGATGTCATTCACCGGCTTAAGCCGATTTGGAATTTTAAGGCCACTGGCAAGCGTGGTAGGCGTTAGGGGGTGCGATGATGCGAAAGACGGGCGCTGGGGACGGCCGAATGGTGCGTACTGTTGGCATAAGCGAGATGTTGGGCCAACCGGGTGTGATGCCGCCGATGTTTGCGAATCAGCGTGGCGGGAATCGTGGAGAGCGTGATGACGAAGGTATTGACCTGAGTGGTTTCCACGATCGGCTGGCTTCTGGGCTCGATTGCGGTATGGAGACGCTGACGTTTGAAGGTCCGTGTGTGTTGAAGACTGGTATGCCGGTTGATGACGCACTAGGTGGCGGCGTTGGGCTAGGTAAGCTCAGCGTGATTGGCGGTGCTCATGAAGACGTTTCGAATGTGTTGGCGCATGCGGCCTTGCGCCTGAGCGAGCAGTGCGCCGTGCTTTACGTGCCGATTCAGGAGCGTGAAGAGGATGCGATTGCCCGGCTTATTCGTGCCGAGATGGGCACTAAAGTGCCGGAGGATTCTGAAGAGCGTCAAGTCGAGGCGATTCGCGCAACGATGCGACTTAAGCAACGCAACTTGGGCATCTTTGCCGAAGACAACATGACCATGAACCTTTTAACGTGCTTGCTGCTTGGTGATCGCATGTGGATTAGGGCAGCACTGAAAGACGTCGTTGTCGTGATCGACGGCCTCGAAATGCTCGATGACAACCGCCCGGTAAATACAATCCTGCGCGACTTGCGCAACATGCTCAGTCCAACATCCGCCATCCTGGCAGGCTGCTTTGCGGCGGAGGGCCGAGAGGATGACGCGGCATTTGCGGAGAGCCACTGCAACGCGAACGTCCTAGTGCGGATGAGCTCCAGCGACACGGAGCCTTCCTACACGCGTGTCTTCGGCTGAGGACATAGCCGGCAACACCTGCTTGGCCCGCGGTACGTCTACCAGCAGAAAGCAACCATTCAACTGCTGAAATAGTGAAACCTGGCATAGGTGGAATTACCATCAGACTTAGGACGATGACGAGCAGACTTCTGCCAGGTTCAGAAAGGAATGCCTGATGACAACGCGTAAAGATCGGAATGTTAGGCGACTCGTTTCTTCCGTTGAAGCCGCGCTTCATCCGGACAAGTATTACGAGTTTGACTTAGACCAGAACGGTTTCCCAGTTTTTAGCGATAAGAATATTGCCTTTGTGAATGGTCTGGTGAATAACGATTCGAATTACACATGGATTGGCCAGGATGATCTTTACAAGAAGTATGTGAACGCTTCGAAAGGTGATGCCCGCGCCATCCGGGAGATTGTTTATATTACAAACAAAATGAATTCAACGCATTTGGCTGCAGTGACGGTAAAGGGTAGCCAAGATGAGCTAATGGGCAAGATGAATGCCGAGCTCAAACGGCTTTGCGAAATCAAAGAGGATCCGCAAGGTGATGATGGTGAACAGGCGGATAAGGGCAAAGATGAGCTTACTGGCGGAACACTTATAACTGCCGCATATCTTGTGAGCCAGTATGCGGATAATAATGAACTGGGGTCTAGCCTGCTGGAAAAAGACCTTGAGTCCCGAGCGAATCTCGTTGCCAGCATCGCGCGCGCTACAACAAATATGACTTATAAGTTATTGCCGGACGAGGACCCTAGCGATCTCAAGTGCAATCGAAGCAATTTTTCCTTCGCAACAAAGTTCTGCCACCATGGTTGTCGCAATCTGAGCAGACGCCAGGTGGACGACTCTTATGTCTATGATACGGACAACTTCTGCATCTACGATACGGTTGTCGGTACAATGCTTCCTTATTATGCGGATGCTTATATTGATTACGGCAGCAAAGAGAGTGAGTGGCTTAACGAATGGTGCAAAAAATACAATGACACTCCGTTGAGCCGCTATGGAAACCGATATGCATGGATTAGAGGCACGATTAACAAGCTCGTTGCCACACCTGACGAGGGTGATAAAAACGCTGATGCCCAGGTCGCTCGAGGCTACCTGGGATATCTCGATCTTTACAGCCATATCGTTGATGGTATTAATGAGTGGCGAAAGCAGGAAAACCAGACGGTTGGTTCAAATAACGGCTCCGCCCCAGATATTGGCTTCCATGAAGTCGACCTGATGATTTGGTATTTCTTCAAGGGCAGTCGCCTTGACAAGGCAAAGGAGACAATGAAATAAGTCGTCGCTAAGCTCAGCGTCGATTGGCAATGGGAAAGCCCCGCCCAAGTTCGACATTATGTGCAGAGCTTGGGCGGCTCAAGATGCTATCACGGCGCCCAAAGATATTCTGAGCCTCGTTCTTGGGCCGTGTCTGGTTTGGACGCGGCCTCTTTCGTGTCTATGAAGATCCGAATGCTGAATTGAGGCATGGACATGACCTGCTGTTGGGGGTCGCTGCGGTTTTCCATATCTTCCGTCATCGAGCGCGATGCCGATATATATCCAACCAAATCGGCTCCTTCCCCTTGTTGCTGGCGCACTCTTCTAGCAGGCCATCTATCTGGTCTAGCTCGATCGCCTGCAATGCTGCGTGCTCTTTCGGCAAAGGCTGTGTCACTTTCCTCGCTCTAAATACAGGCGATAGCATCAGGTTCGTACGGGCCCACCCGGCAAAGCAACTACCATAGGGGATGGAGCCACAGCTGATTAGCCTGTCGCCAGCGAGGTACAGACAGTCCAATTTCGAGTTCGCTATCAGGCAATAGCAAGGCCCCGGCGCCCATGGCCTGCAGTCAACCTCGAGAATGTCGCCTTTTTGTATGGTGTGGGCAGGTCAACGTACGCCCCCTTGAACCACGGTCCAAAGATCCCACCCACAATGCAGTCGAGCACCTCGCCGCATTCGCCTTCTTCCTCCCTGCAGATGTATTGGATTTCTCCAGCGCCATTGGCGTAGTAGGTGTAGTCCGGTTGCAGAAAGCCATCGTAGGGATACGAACAGCTCGGGTCGTTGGCAAGGTTGAACAGCTCAATCATCCAATACGAGGTTGATAGATCTGTCAGTCCGCTCCACTTTTCTGCGTAGGCCTTCATTGCCGCGAGAGCAGCCGACAACGATGCCACGGGGAAGGGGCCATGCGTGATGACGTGTCCCACTTCACTGTCAACGAAGCTAATTTCGCTGATAAGCAGTATCTTCTTGTTTCCATCGACGGCCTTGAGCGCGTTCAAGCAGTCATCGATGTAGTCGATGCAGGTCTGTGGATCGTACCAGGAGAAGGCCTCGTCGGGCGAGTTGTGCTCGGCAGCAACCAGCTTGCTGAGTATCTTCCGTTTGCGGCCGATTTCTATCGGTGCGTCACCGATGATCTGCATGTAATGATCGCCGTTCAGTAGTTGCGGGCTGCGCAGCAAATGCTCTCGCAGTTCTGGCGATTCGATCAGGTTGATTATTTTTCCGCGCATAATGGCCTGTGAACTGCCGGTGTGGCTTCTCGTGGATTCGGACATGGCTGTCTCTACTCAAATAGCTGCGGATATTTCTCCTTGAGCGGCGCCTGGTCCAGACGAAGCTCTTCTAGATTGCGCTTGGCTTTGGACTCCATCCTTATGGTGTCGATAAACGCCACAAGCGAGTCAACATACAGGTCGCCGCGCAGGTAGGCCTGGGCTGCGATTAAAATCCACTGTTCACCTTCGAGCGGCTTGCGGTAGTACTCGAGATTTAGGTAGAGCGGATCTGGTTCGCCGATGTACAGGGGAAACGTCTTGCTGTAGCTAATCGAGCAGCCGGTCGCGCGCATGTGGCTGATGTCCCCCGCATGGCGATAATGCTCGAGCCGCTGCTGCGCATGGTTAAGCCATTCGTCAGAACGATCCACCTGTCGGAGTTCTGCCTCAAGTTTTACCCGGTCCCACGTGGGCAGATCGAGCAACGTGAACGGCTCGCGGGCGCTGCCTTGCGGCGTCCAGACGATGTCACCGGTGTGGAACGGCGTGGGGATATCGACCCAGATGAATTCGAATGCGATTTCCCAATCGTTTTCGACTGGGCCGGCTGAGGGGCAATAGACAGAAAGAACCTCGCCTTTGCCGTTTACCATGAGCCAGTCTTCCTGGCGATGCTCTTCGTCGGTATCGAGCGGGCGCCGGGTGATACGCACACGCGCCTCCGGACGGTCAGCCAGCTCGGCGTCACGGCTAAGCGCTTCGGCGCATTTCTCGTAGCAGCTATAGGGCCCGCCAAAGGCCCCGCAAAGCTGCCCGTCGGGTACGTTTTCCTCTTCATACTGATAGACGAATCCCGTCCCGGTCATAAACGCATCTACGCACCGTTTGTTGTAATTGACCGTCCAACGCAAAAAGGCGTGGAAATCGGGGATGGCCGGCCGTCCGAGACCGGCGTGGGTGGCTTCCAGCGAACAATTGGGCATGGTGCGTGCGATCTCCTGCCAGGCTTCGCACTTCTGCTCGAGCGCGGTGGTCTTCGAAAACCAAACCAGATAGGCGGCCTCGACAGTGCTGGGCCGGAAATCGATACCGTGTAGATACTCCCGTATGTCTCGGGAGTCGACAAAATCCAAGATGTCCATGATTAACTCCTCTTTGTCGAGAAACGCGCCAGCGGGGTTATCGCATCGTCGAACAGCTCCGGATAGCGGGTCTTGAGCCCGCCGTCTTCCCCTTCAAACCGCTCGGCTTTTTTCTTGACCAGCGCCTGCAGCTCGAAAAGACTTGATAGCGCAATAAGCGAGTCAAGACCAAGATGACCGTCGAGATATGCCCGTACGCCGTACAGAATTCGCGCCTCCGGCTTGAGCGGCGCGCGGCAGTATTCCATATCGAGAAGAAAGCAACTCGGCTCTCCGATGTAGACGGGGTATTCCAGGGGATATTCAATCTGACAGCCGTAGGCGTACATATCACTCGTATCGCCATTTTGCCGATGGTGCCTGAGCAGGTCATCGGCCCCTTTTGCGGCACGTTCCCTGTAGGTGGACGGCGGGAGCTCGTCTATGACCCGCTGCGTGGTCCATGTCTGCATATTGAGAAGCAGCATGGGGTCGCCAGGGTCGCCGTGACGACAAATGATGTCGCCGGCGTGGAATGGCGTCGGGATGCTAAACCACATCAACTCAAAGGCAAAAGTGGGGTCTTCGCCCTCGCGTTCCACGTCGATGCAGCGCAGCTGGCAGTCCATGATTTCGCCTTTTGCGTTGATCATGAGCTTATCGGCGGCATAGTAGTCTTCGTCCGGATCGATCGGGCGGCGCATTATTTCAATCGAGGTAGGATTCTCCTCCTCAAGCTCATTCCAGATTGCCTCGAAACATTTATCGTAGCTGGTGTAGGGGCCATAATTGCACCCGTTCTCATTGGGGCTTCCCGTCTTGTCCTCAAAGAAATACATGTGCTTGCCAGGCTGTTTGAACCGGGCAATTAGCATGCGCTCCCATTTGATGACGCCGCGAAGAAAGGCATGAAAGTTGGGAATGTTGAGTGTGCCGTGTCGCCTGCTCATCGAGCAATTGGGCATGTTGTCGATAATCTTTTGCCAGGCCTCGATCTTCTGCCGTAGTGTCTTCTCGTTCGAACGGTCGACGATGAACGCCGCCTCGGGTGTGGTGAGCTCGTAGCCGATGTCCTTCAAGTGTTCTTTGATGTCGGGTGAGTCGAGAAAGTCAAGGATGTCTGAACGTATGGCGTTGGCGCTAGCTCCAGTCGATGTGCGGTATGGCTGCAGGCAGTCGTGTGTGACCGAGCCGTCTGACCATTGCTTGCCGTAGCTGGGGTCGTCGTGCAGTTTTTTCGAGAGCTCGAGCATAAAAGAGCAATCATCGGGCAAATCGCCGGTATAGCATTCGGCGGTATAGAGAGCAGAGGGCGTGAAGTCGTCGAGGAAACCATCCGTAAAATCCCTCAAGCGGAGGTTGCCTTCCTCAACGCCGTAGATTTTGCTCGGATAGGCGCACCAAACCTGACCTTTGAACGAACTGTCGTAATCGTCTTCGAGCACGATGGCGAAACGAGGACCGTGGTCGAAGGGTCGGCTGTCGATCTTGATGATGTCGCCGGGGACCCAAGGAGTGTAGAAGACCTCGCCATTGGCACAGAAGTGCTTGCCTTTGTTCCACGGCACGTGGTCGATGCTTTGACGCGGAGTTCGTTGATTCCGGCGGTCGCTCAAAAAGACCAAATCACCTGCCATGGTCGCGGCGAATTTCAGCGAGGCTTGGGCGCGCGGGCGGTCGTGTAAGTCTTCGGCGGTATAGAGCTTAATCTGCCAGAATGATTCGGACCAATCTTCATCGGGATCGTCATCGACGTATTGCTTCATGAGGGTTTGGGCAGCTTCCCATGAGGCGACGGGGAAGGGGCCGTCAAAGGTGTCGTGCCCGCGCTCCTCTTCACTGTAAAACATGCCGGAGATTAGAAGGATGCCGTGGTCGCGGTCAATGTTGTAAAGCATATCGAGTGCGGTGCTGAGCTGGTCAAGGCTGGAGTCGATCGCCTCGGCGTAATCCGATGAGACCTCTTTGCGGAGCTGCTCGAGCATGGCCCGTTTTTCGTCGAGCGTCTTGAGGGAGCCGCCGATGATGTTGATGCAAGAATCATCTCGTCCACCTGCGTATTTGAGCATGTGATCTCGCAGCTCATTGTCTTCGATACAACTGCAGACGAGCTCCCTGCCGGCGCGGGTGATTATGGTATCTGCCTGGCTGTTCATGGCAACCTCCTCTTTGATCGTTGTCGTTAGCATCCGCCAGAAGTTGCGCTTTGTAGTCCCATTAACGGGACCGATAAGAGTTTTTCGCCAAGCATACTTTTAGAAACGCACTGGTACATGGTTGTGCGCGTGTTGAAAGGATTGCCATGCAAAAGATGAAGCTGGATCTTGTGACGAATAGCGCCGGTATGGCGGAGGCTTGGGAGGATGCCTTTAGGGGCTATAAAGGCGTTGCGGTGCATTGCTGTGATTTCCGAACGTTTATCGATCAGCAGCCTGAAATCGATGCCGTCGTATCGCCGGCGAACGCATATGGCTTGATGGACGGAAATTACGACAGGGCGATAACCGATAAGTTTGGACCGGCGCTTGCCGAGCAGGTGCGAGCGGTTATTATGGAGCGATTTTGCGGAGAACAACCGGTTGGTACGAGCTTTTCCGTCCCGATTCCCGGGCACGAGGACATCTTGCTCATACATACTCCGACCATGCGGGTCCCCAGCCCCATCGTTGACCCCATGGTGGTCTATCAATGCATGAGAACATCGCTTATGGAGGCGATGCGAACTTCGCGACAGCGAATCGTGGTCCCCGCGTTCGGTGGAGCGTGTGGATTTCTTCCATTCAAGAAAATTGCCATGCTCATGTGGGAGGCCTATCTTCAAATCGGTGAACCTCCCGCAGAAATCACTTGGGAATATGCGTGGTCGCGCAATTTGGAGGATTGGTACCGCTGATGCGCCGATGAACAGCGCATCGAAGCGTAGCAGAAGGGGTCGCCGCCGCTAGGGCGTCGACCCCTTAATCCAAGCAACCGGTGCAATCTCCCTCTAAATTAGGCTCAACCGTCGTATCGAACAGCTCCGGGTAGCGGTCCTTGAGCCAACTGTCTGCGTCCTCGAAGCCTCGTGCCTTTTTCTCCGCCAGCGCCTGGAGCTCGCATGCGCTGGCCATCGCGGCGAGCGAATCAACCGCCAGGTCGCCTTTGACATACGCCCTGACGCCGTAGAGGATTCGCTCCTCCGACTTGAGCGGCTCGCGATAATAGTCAATGTCCAAAAGAAACCCCTCGGGCTCCCCAATATAGAAGGGGAAGTGCAGAGCGGATGAGACCTGACACCCGTAGGCGTACATGTCGCTGGTGTCGCCATCATATCGGTGCCAGCGCAATAGCTTGTCTGCCTTTTCAACGAGGCGGTCTTTGTAGGCGGAAGAGACAAGTTCTTTGTTGACTCGTGTGGACCCCCACGTTTGCAGGTCAAATAGCACCATCGGCTCGTCGGGGCGTTGGAGGTTACAGACGATGTCTCCGGCATGGAAAGGTGTCGGGATATCAAACCACATGTCCTCAAAATCGCTTGCGGTGCCTTCCTCGTCCCACTCGTTTTCGTTACGGTAGTCGCAGGACATCACCTCGCCGTTTTCATTAAGCACAACCATGTCATCGACATAGTGGTCTTCGTCTGGGTCAATGGGGCGGCGAGTGATCCGGATCGCCTTGGGATTGTCACCTTCGAGCTCTTTCCAGATGGCATCGAAGCACTTTTGATAGCTGCTGTACGGGCCATAAAGAAGGTCGTATTGGCCACGTCGGTCCCATGAGTAATCCTCAAAGAAATACAGGCTTTGGCCGTCCGTCCTTTTAAAGTGCGCGAGCTTTCTGTGCTCCTGCTTGATGACATTGCGCAGAAAGGCATGGAAGTCCGGGATGCTGGACGTGTCGTTTCTGCGGCTCATGGTGCAGTTGGGCATGTTGTCGATGATCTTTTGCCAGCCTTCGAGCTTTTGCTGCAGCGTCGCTTTGTGCGAGCGGTTGACGATGAAAGCCGCTACGGGTGTGGTGAGCTCGTAGTCGATGCGTTGAAGATGCTCCTTAATACTGCGTGAGTCTAAAAACTCAAAGATGTCTGGACGAATGTCTAGCACGCGCTGGCTGGCGGGTTTGCGGTACGGCTGCAGGCAGTCATGTCCGACGGAACCCTCGGACCATTGTTTGCCGTAGCCGGGGTCATCATGCAGCTTCTGCGAGAGCTCGAGCATAAAGGCGCAGTCGTCCGGCAAGTCACCGGTATAGCGCTCGGCGGTATAGAGCGCGGAGGGAGCGAAGGCGTCCAAAAGGCTGTCGCGGTAGGTGCCGGAAGAAAGTGAGCCTTCCTTAACGCCGCGGTCTTTGCTGGGCCCCGCACACCAGATCTGTCCCCGGAGTGTGTGCTCGTAGTCGTTCTCGAGCACAATGGCAAAGCGGGGTCCGTGGTCGAAGGGGCGACCGTCGATTTTGAGGATGTCGCCCGGTACCCAAGGCGTATAGATGGGTTCGTTGCTGTCGCAGAATCGCCTGCTATCGTTTCGCCAGGCGCTTTCGACATGCGATCTGCGAGTGCGGTGATTGCGCAGATCGCGAAGGAATATAAGCTCGCCGTCTTTGGTTGCCGCAAACGACAGGGAAGGCTGCGCCGTTTGATGCTCGTGCAGATCTTCTGAGGTGTAGAGATCGACCTGCCAGAATGATTCGGACCAGTCGTCTTCGGGATACTCCTCGATGTAGCGCTTCATGAGGTTTTGTGCGGCTTCCCACGATGCGGTGGGGAAGGGGGCATCGAAGGTGTCGGTCCCGCGTTCCTCCTCGCAGTAGCACATGGCAGAGAGAAGAAGGATGCCGCGGTCGTGTTCGACGTTGTCGAGCATTTCAAGCGCGCTGTTGAGTTGGGCGAGATGCGAATCGATGTCTTCGGTCAGCTCCGATGAGACCTCTTTGCGGAGTTGCTCGAGCATGGTGCGCTTTTCATTAAGCGTCTTAAGAGAGCCGGCAATGATTGGCGTTGGCCAGTATAGGTATTTGCGCATGTGGTCTCGCAGCTCTTGGCTTTTGATGCAGCTGAGGACGAGGTCTTTGCCGACATCGGTGATGTTATCGCTTGCTTTGTTGTTCATGGCAGCCTCCTTATCGATGGTTACCGGCATGATGCAACGGACGAGGGCACTATTGGTCCTATTAATGGGACTGAACTACAACTGGCTTCGACATTGAGATGGTCTATTTGGCAGTCAGCTAGCGAGCTGGGCTGGTTTTGAGCGATATAGATTCATGCCGCCAGCAAAAATCGAGTTGCGCGGTCTTTGGGAGATTGATCGTCGCTGAGATAGGCTGCTCTGAGCCCATTCGCTCCATTTGTGGCGTTCGATTCTGCATAATCTGTATGCGAATAGACGCAAATACACTCAAACAAGAACAAAAGCTGTCAAATGATCTCAACGGTGCTTTCGCAGGGCCAGTGGAAAAACCGCGCAACTCGAAAAATGCAGGTGGTAGTTCGGCAACAAGGGCGGATGTGACAAAGGGACAGTCCCTTTGTCACATCCTAAATATTGCCTTTACGTGTTGATGCACACGGTGTGCAATAATACTCGCACTGTGCAATAGCGCACAGACTGAGTAACAAGGAGGACGCTTGTCCCAGCTCGAGAAATGCGACCGCCGGTCCCTTCGCTCGCAGCGTGCCCTTCGCCAGGC
>CAKUCJ010000003.1 GCA_934643435.1 uncultured Collinsella sp. | reverse complement strand
GTAGACCGCACGTACGGCGCCCAATGCGAGGCGCTCGCCACCGAGTGCGGCGACTTTTTGGTGCGCCGCAGCGACGGCGTGTTTGCCTACCAGCTGGCCGTGGTGATCGACGATGCCGCCATGGGCGTCACCGAGGTCGTACGCGGATGCGACCTGCTGGGCTCCACGCCGCGCCAAATCTATCTGCAGCATCTACTGGGACTGCCCACGCCGCACTACGCGCACATCCCGCTGCTCATATCACCGGACGGCCGCCGCCTTTCCAAACGCGATCGCGACCTGGACCTGGGCGAACTACGCACCCGCTTTGGCGCGCCCGAAGCGCTGCTCGGCTGGCTCGCCGGACAAACAGGCATCGCACCGGACACCACGCCGCGTACACCCGAGCAGCTGGTCGAGCACTTTAGCTGGGACCTCATCCGCGCGCACCGCGAGAACATCACCATAACGGCCGAGTAGCCAAGCGCCCTGCCCCTTCACGCCCACCCCTCAACGAGTGCATAATCCTGCGTCTTGTTATGTACGGAATAATTCCGTACAATGAAGCAAAGGAGGTTTTACCATGCCAACGATTGAAAAACAGCGCCGTATGGATCTAAGGCTGACCGAGCGTCAACGCCTTACTTACGAGCGCGCCGCGGCCTTGCGCGGGCAAACTCTCACCCAATGGGCCACGGCTCACCTTGACGAGAGCTCCGCACGTGACATCGCCGAGGCGTCAACAACCTATCTTTCTCCTGATGGCTTTGATGCCTTTTGCGAAATGCTCGACTCACCCATGCCTCAAGCCGCAAAAGCGTTGCTTGACCGTAAAGCGATTTGGGAATGAGTACGTTTACCAAGCCCGTTCAACTCCCCGTTGGCCAAGGCATCGAGGCTTTCCGCTGTGGAAATACCCTTGTAGACGGATGGGCTAAAAACAGATCGGCCTCGGCGCGAAAAAGAGGGTCAGCGGTTATATACGCATCGTATTGCGACGGCGCAGTCGCTGGGTTCTATACGCTATGCACGCACTCCGTAGCTCGCGAAAATGTTGACGGAGGATGGTTCGTGCGCAACTCCCCCTCCCAAGTTCCCGCAGTGTTGCTTGGAATGATGGGGGTTGACGAGAAGTTCAAGGGACTTGGTCTTGGAGCATCACTGCTCAAAGATGCCATCGAGAACGCCATGAAAGTTTCTGCCCTGGCAGGAGCGCGAGCTTTGGTTGTCGATCCAGTAGATGATGAGGCCGCAGCCTTCTACGCGCATTTTGGCTTTGTAACCCTACCCGGCACCAACCGAATGGCGCTGAAACTCTAGACCGTCGGCGACATCTCCCCCGGCTCCCAGTATGTCTTAAGTTACCCTACAGATAATGACCATTGCCGAAACGTAGGGTAACTACCCAGACATCGTATGAAAAACTCGTTACGCCCCGCCCCTACACAACATCCCACGGCTGGAGCTCGTCACCAAGGCGGACGATGCGATCGTAGAGCACGGTGTGGCGCTCGGCCGGGTTTGCATCGCGATGAAAATGCCCGTAATACCAGCGCTTGTAGTCCAAGCGGTCCTCCAGCTCATCGAAAAATGCCGTAAGCCGATCGACGTCAGGACGATTCCACCCGGGCCTCGGATAGAGCGTGTGCGAGAGCATGCGCGTGGAGCAGGTGTGGGTGACCACGTAGTCGACCTTCCAGCCCACGCTATCGAGCTTTGCCCGTGCCTCCTCAAAGTTGCGCTCGTCCGGCAGCTCCTGCGGCCACCAGCTGGATTTCGGAATGCGGTATTCTTTGTCCACGCTCGTAGCGCCGCCCATGGCAAAGATTGTTGAGCCGTCGAGCTCAAAGACCTCGCCGCGCGTCAGGCGCCGTATGGGCGAGGTATCCGACAGGCGCTGGGTCAGCCCACCGTGCCACAACTCCATGGGGCGCTCCGCCCAATGGTCGAAGCGTTCGTGGTTGCCGTCGACGAACAGCACCGTATAGGGGCGCGACTCCAGCCAGGCGATATCGGCGCACTCCTCGGCAGAAAAATCCCACGGAAAGCCAAAGTCGCCCGCGACAATCAGATAGTCGTCGCTCGTCAGACTATCCCCAAGATCCCAATCGCGCAGCTTTTGCATATCAAAGCCACCGTGGACATCGCCTGTCACATAGACCGTCATCGGATTACCACTTCCCTCTTATAGGCCTCGAGATCGCGTTCGATCTGCTCGTCGCCCGTGGCGTTAACCCACCACGGCCATTTAACGCAACACGCCGGCTCGTCGACCTGCGCAAACCACGACTTGAGCTCCTCCAGGCTCACCGGGGCGTAGCCGTTGGCGTCCACACCCACGTCATAGCGCAGCAGCCCCTGCCGAAGGTTGAACCTGTTGTACGCGCCGCCGCAGCTGTGGATATGCCCATGAAGATGCCAGCCGCCGTGCGACATACCCTGCCAGTCGGTCATGGGATAGTGGCTCAGCACGATTCTTTGGCGGTCGATCTTGAGCACGCAAATGGGTGGCTCGACGATAAAGGCATCCGCTACCGCAGGCTGCGTCCAGTCTTTGTCGTGGTTGCCGGGCAGCAGATGGACGCGCTTGCATGCGATGCTTTTGCGCAGCTCGTAGGTATCCTGGACCGTCATCTTAAAGCTAAAGTCACCCAAAATGTAAAGCTCGTCGTCCACAGCGACTTTGCTATTAACGCTCGCGACCACGGCGTCATTCATCTGCGCAACAGTCGACCAGGGCCTGTCGGCGAGCCGCAACATGTTCTCGTGTCCAAAGTGGGTATCGCTGGTAAACCAGATCAAGGGGACCTCCTAGCGCTGCGGGGCATCCATCCCTTAGGGCTTACCCCTCGTTCTTCCATCCAAACGGGTCAAACACCCAATAAATCAGATCGAGCACGCCGCCGGTCGCCATGGCACCGGCAAGGGCCATGCAAACGTGCAGAGATCCGGCGCTTCGAAGCACATCGAATGGCCCCAGAACAGACACTATGACCCAATCCGAGGGCACTAAAAAGATAGGAGCCCCCGCTCGTGACCGCGGGTCGGGGCTGCGACAATGATGTTGAAGTGCCATAGGCGCAGCCGCGCCGCAACGAGGTTGGGAGGCTCCCATGCCAAAGTATTCTACCGCGTTCGGGATGGACGTCCACCTGAGGTCGACCACCGTCTGCGCCCTCGACGCGGACACCGGCGAGGCCGTGACGAGGAGGTTCCCCGGCAACCCCTGGGGCGAGATCGCCGGGTGGATGGATGGGTTCCCCGGGCCGTCGCTCGCGGCCTACGAGAGCGGCTACCTCGGCTTCGCCCCGCAAAGGGAGCTCGCCGGGCTCGGCGTCGAGTGCGTCGTCGCCGCGGTCTCGAAGATCCCCAGGTCGGCCGCCGACTCGGCCTCCAAGAACGACAGGAACGACGCCGCCAGGATGGCCAAGGCGATACTCGCCCACGACATCTCCCCCGTATGGGTCCCCTCCCCCGAGGTCGAAGGCATCAGGGACCTCGCCGGCGCCTACGACGGGGCGACCGCGCGCCTGGCGACCGCCAAGCAGCGGCTGCTCGCCTTCCTCGCAAAGCGGGGGTTCGCCTACGGCGGCACCACGCCCGCCGGCAACCCGAGGAAGTGCTGGACCTACGACTTCCTGAGGTGGCTCGACAAGGTCAGGCCGGAGGACGATGGCGGGGTTCGGACGCTCGCCGCCCTGAGGAACGAGGTCGAGGCCGCGGCGGAGGCCCGGGCGGACCTGCTCTCCGAGTACAGGGCCGCCGTGGATGCCAGCCCGATCGCCGCGGAGGTGGCCGCCCTCCAGTCGATCAAGGGCTGCGCCTTCGCGCTGGCCGCAGCCTTCTCGGCCGAGGTCGGCGACTTCACGAGGTTCCGCTCCGGAAGGCAGGTCACGGCCTATTTCGGCCTCGCGCCGAGCCAGAGGTCGAGCGGCGACTCCGTCCGGCTCGGAGGCATCAGCGGCGCGGGCAACGCGCTCGTGAGGAAGCTGGCCGTTGAGGGCTCATGGTGCTACGCCGCGGCGCGGCACCAGCCGAAGCTCATGCCGAGGGACACGGGCGTGCCCCTCGAGATAAGGATGCACGGGAGGAAGGGGTCCGAGCGGCTCCTGCGGCGGCGCGAGGAGATGCTCGCCCGCGGCATGCCCGCGGCGAAGGCCAACGCGGCCACCGCGGCCGAGCTCGTGAGGTGGCTCTGGGCCCTCGGCATGATGTGCCGGGAGGGCGCGGAATAGACATAGCCCCCGTCCCGGCGAGCCGGGCGGCCTTCGGGGACACCCCCTATTTCGCTGTGCGCGCGGAGCCCTCCGCATGCGCCTCGACAGACTTGGGGAACCCCGCCGAAGGAATGGAGTGCGGGCCGACAGAACGGTATCCGCGGATATGAGACTGAGCCGAAGGCGTCGACGACATGCCGGGGGCGGACCGGGACGGGTTAACGGCAGGCCCCGCCGACCGATTGCAAGCGGTCGGCGGGGCCATTGTGGCCATTGACAGCGGATTGGGTCATATGAGCGAACAGCCCGACCGCCGCGCCAGCCAGGCACAGCGCGAGGCACGGCCCCGCGTCCTTAACGCATTTCTTTGCCAGATGGTTGGTGTTGTCACTCATCGATATCGAACTCCCTAGAGGGTCTCCGTTCAGGTGCATACCGCCGCAACAGAGCAGGGCGGCAGGTTAAGTGTCACATGGCGTGCGGACACGTTTTTAGGCCCGTGTGTCTGCAGGGAACCATGTCCTTGTAGAACACCCCCGAAGGAACGTCTAAACCACTGGTGGGCAACATGTTGGGCAGGGCGTCTTGCCTCGTTTGAGCGCAGTCACCAATGGCACGCTCGTTCTAATGGCGTTTTGAGGAAGGCTTTTGCATCCCGGAGAATGGTGATAGATCTTGCCGTGCTTATGGTGGTGTTCAGAAAAATGCGAGCCCAAGGCCATTGAAACATATCTGGACATCAACTAAACTTTGTGTTAGCTCATCTGCCGAGTGTAGAAGGAGCCCTCTTGAAGCGTCCGGGTTCGGGCGCTTCATGCATTCTCGGGCATGTTCTTCTCATACTCGCGAAGACAAGATTTCAAAGACCTGTCGTCATCAAGATAATAAGCGGTAATGAGGAGGCAGTAGCTTTTCCTCGGCTCAAGCACGACGAGATAGCGCTCGTCCTCGTGGAGCAACTTATAGCGCCACTTGCCCCGTGCGGAGCGAGCCTTCCAGACATATACGCCGCTGCAGGCGTCGCCCGTGTCAACGCAGAACTTGCAAGCGCTGTAATTCTCGACGAATGTCCGAGGCCACCGTATACGCTCGCAGCGTCGTATGTCGGGGTTTCTCGACTCAGGACCGTGGCCCTCCTTGCCATAGTCGCAGCAGGTTAGGTGCCAGTAGCCTTCCTCTCGGTCGCCCCACCTTGGATTGTGGCGCACGTGGACGGGAAGACCCATAAACGTTGGGCAGCTGTCCAGCCAGTCTCTTTTGAAGATGGCGTAGAGCTCACCGTCGTACTTGTCCCACTGGGTCAAGTCTTCACACGGTTTGGTCTCGGGTATCCAGCACTCGTCGAGGTTCATCGGCGGCCCCAGTCGCTCGACCAGATGAAGAGGTTGAACTTCCGCGCCGTGGGCAGCGTGCTCTTCATGAGGTTGTAGCCGGAGCGGGCAATAATCTTGTTGACGATAGCCACTTTGGCGGGGCTAAGCTCCTTGCTCGTGCCCGCATAGTTATGGATGTACCCCATCGCTCCTGTGAAGATGTCCACGAGTTGCATGAGCTGGACTTCCTCGGAACGTATCGGCTGCACGCGCCGCACGATCTGATGATCGAAGTCATAGGCGTTGTTAGCACACACATCTTCGAGTTTCTTAGCGTTTTGCCCGGAGTAGGTGTCCTTGATGTCGATGTAAACGTAATACCTCGAAGATGGCCTGAAGATAATCTTGAGCATCTCAAAGTACATCTTGTAGTACCACAGGTTATGGGTTTGTCCATAGCGCTCATGATCGAGCTTGGCCTTGTCAGGCACGACGAGCACCCTGAAACACAGGTCGTCATCATCAAAGAAATAATCAACGAGATCGATGTAAAGCGCCAAGTTACAAGGGGACGCCTTCGTCCACTTGACCTCGCTCTCAGCCTTGATACCGTACTTCTCCTTGATCTCCCTGATGCGCTTGTTGATTGCGGGAACCTTGGCTTTTTGCACCCAGATGGCACCCAGGGCCATGGCCTTGGAACCGTCGTGTTCCAAATGACAGGTTTCGTCACAGTAGACGTTGAAGTCATTGCCGTCGTACTGGTCGAATCGTGCAGAGCTCGCGGCGTCAAACTGAGGCTCAGCCATGATCAACCTCCCTCTCGATGTAATCCAGCACCCCGTCGTTCAGCTCCTGCCGCACGCTTCTCCACGTGGACATGTGCTCGTCCATTATAGAGACGAACGTCGGCCCGTGTGTCTTATCCACGAGATGCGCGAGCTCGTGGAGGATCACATACTCAAGGCACCTCACGGGGTGCTTGGCGAGCTGCACGTTGAACCAGAGCCGCCTGGCCTCGTGGTTGCACGAGCCCCAGCGCGTCTTCATGTATTTGGTCTTCCATTCGTGGCAATGTAGCCCGGTACGCTCCTCCCACACGGGCAGAAGGCGCTCGATTGCCTCACAAAGTTGAGCCCGGTGCCACTCGGTAAGCCAAGCCTCGCGTTGCTCTGGGGAGCTTCCCGCCCGAACGGTAAAAGCCGCTTCTTTGCTGCTCAGCTCAAGCGAGTAGCGCGAACCCTCCAGAACACGCATGAAATACTGCTCGCCCCACACATACATCGTCTCGCCCGAGACGCCCTCGCGCCTCGTCTGCCGCTCTTGTTCCGCAATCTCGGCCCTTTGCTTGCGAATCCAAGAAAGTCTTGATGCAACAAAGCCGCTGATTGCAGCGTCGCTCACGCTCTTAGGAGCGGAAACCGCCACATGACCGTCGGGCGGCAGCACGCGAAGGTGCATGTTCTTGATGTCTTTGCGCAAGACCTCGACTTCAACTTCACTGACCGTAAGACCCATCAGTACTCCTGCTGTTCGCGGGCGATAGCAAAGACGTGCTCGACCGCCTCCTCATCACCAAGGAGTTTGAAGAGCTCCCGCTTTACGGCCTTCTGTTTCACGGGGTCGTCGCGCCAACCGTGAACAAGACTCCCGCGTATTGCGTTGTCAAGCTTATGCGTAAGCCGCTCATCGCAGCCGCAGTTGTCATAGAGCGCACGAAGCGCCGCACTCGGTCGCACGCTCTCGGGATAGCTCTCGTCCTCTTCAGGGTGGCACACCTTGGAAGCGATGTCCTTGTAACGCTCAAGAAGCTCCTGGTAGTCGATGACGCCGCGTTTGCGCTCCTTGGCAAGGTCGCTCAAGATTTCCGATAGCTTCCCGTAGTACTTTGGGTTGATGAGCTGTCGCTCCACAAGCTTGCGCCCGATATTGCCCTCGATGGTCGCCGCAGCGGCTTTCTTCCCATCACCATTTCCATCAACCATTCGCTCGCCCTCGGCCGTGACGAAGTCGAGCAGGGTGAGGTTGTCGAAGCTGCTCAGGTCCTTCGAGTCGCCCGCGTCGATGTAGGTGTCGATGAGGTGACGCATGGCTGGAGCGTAGGCCTTGAGGTCGAGGGCGTCCCCGCTTGCAATCATGATCGTCTTCTTGAGGTTGTCATAATAAACGACGCGCTTGCGCAATCCTTCGCGCTCCACATCGCCGTAGCCAAGCGACTCCATGCACTCAGAGAAGTCCGCGAACGCTCGCAGGAGCATGTTCACAAGGCTGTAAAGCCTGCCGCGAAGCTGCGTAAGCTCGTCCATCCTCTCCCCGCCGTAATCTCCTTCGCCACAGAAATAGCTCACGAATTCCAGCTCGCCTCTTGGGGTGGGAACGGGTTCACAGAAGGCATCTATAGCATCAAGCGCGTCAACGAACTGCTGGCGCGACTTCTCTGCGAAGTCGTCGAGCACGCCATCGACGTCCTCGGCATCAAACCCCGCGAAGGCATCACCCGAGTACGTCTCCATGGCGCTCTTCAAAGGCGAGAAGAGTTGTTTGTAGTCCACGATATAGCCGAAGTCCTTGCTGTCGCCGTGGTTCACGCCCTCGGCATCCTCACGGTCATCGATACGGTTCACGCGGCAGACGGCCTGGAAAAGCCCGTGGTTCTGCATTGACTTGTCGATGTAGAGGTAGGTGCAAGGCGGCGCGTCGAAGCCGGTGAGCAGCTTGTCCACCACAATGAGGAGCTTCATCTCGTCAGGGCGCTTCACAAAGGCGTCCTTGACCTCCTCCTCAAAGTCCGTGACAGACTTCCCATCGAGCATCTTCACGTACGTCTCGTATTTGGAGAAGTTCTCCGTGTCCTCGTCTGCCGAGACCGTATCCGTGCGCAAGTCTCCCTTCTTGGGCTCATAGGAAGTAATGATGGCGCACTTCTTGAAGCCCTGGGACTGGAATATCTCATAGTACCTGCAGGCTGAGTACACCGAGTCGGCCACGAGCATAGCGTTACCGTCGCCTTCGGCCAAACGCGGCTTCACCTCGAAGTCGTAGATAATCTCGGCTGCAATCTTGTCGAGGCGCGACTTCGAGCTATACATCTTTTGCAGCGTGGCCCACCCCTGGCGAAGCCGCGCCTTGGCGCGCTCGGTGAGGCCCCGGGTCTTGGCGGCAAAGTACTGGTCTATCTTCTCCGGCGAGCTCACGTCCTGCGGAACGTCACGGGCAATGTACTTCATGTCGAGCACCACGCCGTCCTCCACGGCCTGCTTGTGCTTGTAGCAGTGGATGTAGGAACCGAAGGTCTTGATGCTCGTAGGCTTGTCCTTCACCAGAAGGGGCGTGCCCGTGAAACCCACGAACACGGCGCCGGGCATAATGGCCTTCATGGCTTGGTGGAGCTTGCCCGACTGCGTGCGGTGGCACTCGTCAACGAAGACGTAGATATTGCCCTTAGCACAAAAGTCGGGCGGCAAGCTCGCCTGCACGTCGGCGATGTAGCGCTCATAGCTCTTGTCGTAGTCGAACTCGCCGGCGTTGGTGGCGCCGCGCCGCCCGAACTTGTGCACGAGCGAGCACAAGAGGCCGTCGTCGTGGCGGTTGAGACGGTCGATGAGGTCGACGCAGCTGCGGGTGCGCCTCACCTTGTCGCCGGCCGAGAGGAAGTACTTCTCGATCTGGTCGTCGAGCTCGTCGCGGTCGGTCACCAGAAGCACGCGCGAATCGGGCAGGTTCTCGAGTATCCAGCGCGAAAGGTAGACCATAGTGAGCGTCTTGCCGCTGCCCTGGCTGTGCCAGATGATGCCGCCCTGGCCGCTGCGAAGGCGCATCTGCGCAGCCTTCACGCCGAAGAACTGGTTGTAGCGGGGCACCATCTTGGCCCCACCTTTGAAGACGACGAAGTTGCGGAGCAGGTCGAGGAAACGCTCCTTCTGGAACATACTGTAGATCTGCCGGTCGAGCTTGCGCGGCCATGCGGCTACGTGCTCGGCGATGGCCGCCGAGACGGCGTCTGTGGCGTCCGGGTCGTTCTTCCACTCGTAGTAGTGCCGCTGCGGCGTGCCCGTGGCGCCGTGGCGAAGACCCTGGGTGTCGTTTCCTGCCAAGCAAAGCTGCACGGTCGAGAAGAAGCGCGGTATGTACTCCGGGCGCTGGTTGGTGATGTTCTGCCGTATGCCCTCCTCCACGAAGTGCGTGGAGCTCTTGAGCTCGAAGACCGCCACGGCGATGCCGTTTACGTAAACCACGAGGTCGGGCCGTTTGGTGGCGTCCTCCTTCACCGTGACTTCTTCGGCAATCGCAAAGTCGTTGGCTGAAGGATTGTCCCAGTCTATAAGCCAAACGGTGCGCTCGGGCTCACCGGGCGCAGCGGAAACCGGCACGCCATAACGCAGCCGTTCGTAAACAAGTTGATTGGCGGCCCCGATTTTTCCTACTTGGAAATCGCGGACCTCCTTGCAGAACTTCTCGTGCGCCTTTGCGGCAAGTCGTGTGTTGCGTGGCATGCGTCGCCAAAGCCATGCGTAGAGATCGCCGACGCGAACGTTCTTGTTGTCGTCCTTCTCGAGGTTGCCCAGATAGGTGTACCCGAGCTCGTCATGGAAGAGGCGAAGCAGCCGCTCCTGTGTCGCAATCTCAGGCTTGCCAATGGGGTCAAAAGGCTCTTCGCGGTCCCAATTGGCGTATACGTTGTCTTCTTCCATGGCAGAGCACTCCTAAACAAGACGGACGGCACCGCTAAGCAACTTCTCCATCATACCTTGCTTAATGAGCCGGTACTTAGTGAGCTTCTGCTCAAGGGCAACAATGGAGTCATCAAAATCAAGGATAACGTTGGCGATTGCATCCTGGTCATGCTTCGACGGAAGCTCGACCGAAACGCTACCCAAGGCGGTTAGCGAGAGATGAACAACCGTATCACCATTGGCGAGCTTTGCCTTCTGCTCTTGCGCTGGCCGGGAGTTTAAGACATAAGCGAGATAGATAGGGTTGACATCGATAGAGGGTATGAGAACGAGCGTGTCTCCGCTTGCATAGCCATCACGCCCGATTAAGTATGCCGTGCACTTTCCGATGTCCTCTTTTGTTTCCCCGGTAGCCGCAAAAACTATATCTCCATACTGAATGCGTGTTGACTTTTCAGCGACATCCGACGACACGCCGCCAACGGTGGAGGTGGTATAGGGTCCATAGCTGGTGTAAAGATCACCATACCGGATGCAGGGCTTGTTTCCGCTATAAGCTTCAGCCCTGCTTATCCCAGCTCCCCTTCGGAGAGCTCCGATTTCTCCTACTTTTAGAATCTCGAATTTCCCATCGCTTCCCGGCAGGCTCCGTTTTCCTGTCAAGAGGTCATGTATAACGCCCTGCTTTATGTCTCGCTTCTTCTTGACGAGAGCTTCAAGCAAAGTAATTAGGGACTCAACGTCAGAAAGCGCCTCGGCAATGATGCATTGCTCGTCGATATCTTTTGGCAAATCTATCTCGAAAGCCATTATGGCTTCCTTTGTAAGACCGCCCCTGCCGTCTGCCGACAAGCTCCTGAGCTCTTCGTACTTAGAATCCAATACGTAGTAGAGATACTCAGAGTTATATACGGAATCATTCGGCAAAATTGCTGCAATGGATTGGTTGGTGCAAAGAGGGATTTCAAGATAGGCAGCTGTAGCACGAGTTTTCCCTTGCCCCGCTAAACCCAGAAGCACTGACCTGGGTGGAACCCAACGAGCGCTTGAAGCGTTATAGCCAAGCTGAGTAATTCTCCCTGCAACCTCTTTGACCCTTTTCTGATGGAGCTCTCCGGACGACATCCACGGAATGTCGCCTCCCCAATAATCGGAAACTCCAGTAGAAGGTGTCCCACCGGAATACACTTCAGTCAAATTCCCTATTGAGCGCGTAATCCACCCATCTACCATGCAAATCCCATCCTTTGCAGATGAGCAGCCACCTTGGCCTCAAGCTCTTCGGTCTCGCGCTCGATGGCAGGAAGCGTCTTTTCGTAGCGTTCGGCAAGCGTTCCCACGCGAGTGCAGAACTCGGTGATAAGCGAGGTATAGAGGGCATCTATGCCTTCGTAGATGCCGGGCAGCCACTTCTTATCGATAAGCAAGCTAAGAATCTCGTCATCAGTAAGTGTTGCATAGCGCTCGCGGACCTTTTCGTCCAAAGCCTTCTGCATGCCCTTGGCGGCCTTCTCCTGCTTTTCCTTCTCTTTAAGCAAGCCCTCTATACGACGCAGGTAAATGCAGTCCTCATCGTCCTCGGCAAGCTCGCTTTCCTTGATGATATCGCGCGCACGTTTGGCCGTAGCCTTCCCCTCGGCAAGCTCGCATGCCGCAGAGCCATCATCGGCATCTTCAATGAGCTGAGCAGCTTCCTGCTCTTTTGCAGCGGCAACGGCCTGCGCGAGCACGATGGAGGCAACGTCATCGGCAAAAAGCTCCCGCGCAAGAAGTCCAGCCGGAACGAGCACGCCATCGAAATCTTTGATTTGATTGGTGGCAACCTCGACAGTCTCTCCGTTCACTTTCCTCTTGCGCGTCTTATAGGTGACATCGACCTCTCGGGCGACGCTCCAGCCATCCCGGGCGACCAGGGCGACGTCATCGGCCATGGTGTCCGCCCAGTATTGCATGAATGCCTGGTAGACGTCGTAGCGCCCCATAAGCGAAAGTCCAGCATAATCGGCCAGTAGCCCATTCGCGAGCTGCGCGGCGAGGGACTGCGCATCTACGCAAGAGTCGGCTCCCTCAAGCTGCTGCCGCGCCTCTGCCATCCAAGTTTCATAAGCGTCCTCGACGCGACGCCGATAGGCTGCATAGCCTGCGTTCTCTTCAATAGTCTCACGGAGCGAATGGCGCTCAACGCGGAGACGTGAGTAGCCTGGACGTAGAGGTTCAAAGAGCTCGGGCTCAAGGTTGTCAAAGGAGTCCCAGTACTCGTTCAGTCCTCGAATGCCACTTTCGGATATGCCGCCCAGAAGATGACCCTCTATGTCCTGCACATCCTCGACAACGGGGCTTTGCAGGTAACGTCTGAGGTTGAGGTCGCAGCCATTTTTCATGATGTCAGCAAGAGGAACTTTTCGCGAATAAGTTGGATCATCTTCTAGTTCGCCATGGAATGTCTCCACGATGCGGAAGATGTCACACTCGCGCAGGCGGTTCTTGCTGCCGTCCTTCACAAAGCCGCGACTTGCATCAATCATGAGGATGTGGTCGCGCGAGGCAGCATGCTCCTTGTCGATAATAACGATGCAGGCCGGTATGGGCGTCCCATAGAATAGATTGGGAGGAAGCCCTATAACGGCTTTGATCCAGCGTCGCGTTCCTACGATGTTACTGCGAATAGTCGCCTCGGCCTTGCCGCGCGTAAGCACACCGTGAGGCAATATGACGGCACCCTTGCCCGTATCCTTGAGTGAGGCGAGTATGTGCATAAGCCAGGCATAGTCGCCGTTCTTCTGGGGCGGCTCATCGCCATAGCCCTGAAAACGCTCAAGGCAATACTCAAGGCCGTTCTTCCAGTTCTTCATAGAGAACGGAGGATTTGCCACCACATAGTCAAAGCGTTGTAGCGAGGCGTTCTTTCCAGTGTCGAAGTTATGCGGATCAGCAAAGGTATTGCCCGTATGAACGCTCACGCTTGCGCGGCCGTGAAGGACGGCGTTCATCTTTGCGAGACCGGCCGTGGTGTTGTCCTTCTCCTGGCCATAGCCCGCAAGCTCGAACGGGGCGGCGGCGAGTACGCGAATGAGTAGCGAGCCCGACCCACATGCCGGGTCATACACGGTGGCGTTTCGGTTCGTGCAGTCACCAATCTCTACCACCTGAGCAAGCACGCGGGCGACCTCGGCAGGAGTGTAGAACTGGCCCTTGCTCTTGCCGCTCTCGGTGGCGAACTTGCGCATGAGGTATTCGTATGCATCGCCGATGAGGTCGTCGTCGTTTGCGCCGTTGCGTGAGAAGTCGAGGTTCTGGAAGACGCCGACGAGCGAGGTCAGCGTGTCGATCTTCTCCTTGCCGCGCCCGAGCTTCGTCTCGTCGTTGAAGTGCGCGTTGGTGATGACGCCCTGGAGGCCGTTGGCCTCGGCGAGCTTCGCCACCACCATGTCCATGCCCTCGCCGATGTTGGACTTGTTCTTGAGGGCGATCATATCGGTGAAGCTGCCGCCCTCGGGCACCTCGATGGCGTCGTAGGGGCTGCCGGTCGCTTTATCGCTCACGTATTTCACAAAGAGAAGCGTCAACACGTAATCCTTGTACTGGGAGGCGTCCATGCCGCCTCGCAGCTGGTCGCAACTCTCCCACAACGAACTGTAGAGTTGGTTCTTCTTGATGGCCTTCGACATTCCTACCTGCCCTTCTTTGCAAGATCGTCCATCAAGCACCGGCGCACGTACTGGCTGAAGCTCGTCGATCCCTCGAGCCGGGCCTGTGCGCAGACGGCTTCATGGAGGTTCTCGGTGAGCCTCACCGTCGTCGTATTGCTCGCCCCGCCAGCGAGGTAGTCGCGAATCTCGCCTTGGGTGGCGCCGCCGTCAACCAACTCTCGATACCCCATCTTGTCTCCCTGTATTAGCAATGCTATGGAAATTAATACAATATAACACAAAACAGCAAGGTTTGCCTGCGCGGCATATGCCAAATCACTGCCTTTACCTGCGCTTATATGAAATAGCGAGCGTTGGGGTCGGGCACATCGGGCTCCCGCACATCCGCCACGCCCTAGCAGCCTAAAGACTTATCACCTGCCCTACGGTCCGTGGCGCGCCCTCGCTGCGGCTTCGGCGTCCTGCGCGCCGCGGGCGGTACTGAAAGGCAATATTCACGTTTTTGGATGGCGGTACTGAAGCGCGCTACAGGTGGTACAGAGAAAGACGATTACTCAGCAATCCGAAGGGCTCGGACTCGGCGATTTCATGCAACTACGGCTGAAGTGTCTTTATGTGGTTCAGCGCACACAACAGCACGGTCCTATTTCGCTCAAAGAGAAAACGAAACCATGCATATATTCCCAAGGCAATCAGGAGTAGCGTCACGAAAACCCCGGCAGCGATTGAATTGTTGGCCGTCCATGCAGATAGACACCCTCCGACCGTAAGTGAGATAATCATGCTGATCACGCTGGGGCCCAACTCGTATAATGCACCCCAATCACCGCCTGCTCGACTATTTCGCATTCCTTTTTCAGGCTAATGCCCTTGCCCACCTCACCAAGCGAGAAGTCCATTCCCGAAATTAAATCGATTAATTCAGCCTCACTGTAGCCACTTTCTTTGAATCTTTTAATAAAGAAACCTCCTGGTCCAGGACCACAGATGGGCCGGTTTACACGATGCAGTTCCTTATAAGCGATTCCCATTGTTAACGCCTTAAAGCACAGATGCTATTTACGCTATCGTCCTATCATTTCGTCCGGACAGTTTTTTATCGGACCGCCAGCAACCATTCACAAGGACATCCCGTTCAGTAACTCCCCACGCTCCTCGTACCCGTGCTTGAGCTTCTTCCCAAGCTCCGCAGCGCAGCGCTTCGTTTCCTCGGCAAACAGGTCATCGATGGCCCTGTCGATCCGCGCGCAAGTCTGCCGGTGCTCGTCCTTCCAGGGCAGGTCGAGCCCCAAACTCGCATCCCAATAGCTGCCGAGCTTGGCGTCAATCACTTCCTCGGGATACAGCACGTCGCGGCGAATGCCTTCAACCGCATCGTCCTCGTCCATATCACAGGCCGCGTCGCCCTGCTCAAGGCACTTGCGCAGCTCCTTTTGCGCCCGGATGCTGTCCAGCATGCGAACGCACACCGCAGCCAAAAAGCGATAGCGTTCGCATAGATCCCACTCGCCGCCGAGCCATACACGATAGCCCAGCATCTCGCTCGCGGGCCCATCATCCATCAGGAGCAATTCACACGGACGCTCATTGGCGAGCGCATCCTCCCCCGGCCTTTTCACGCCGTCGCGCATAAAGATGCACGGCTCCACGTCGTAATAGCCAAAGCCGTGGCCTGCACCACAGCGATTGATGGCGTGCTTGGGCAGCAGGACGATCTTGTCGCTGGGCTCGGGGTCAATCTTGCGCAGCTTTTTAATCTTGCGACGGGCGCGCTTTAAGCCGTGCTCGTTATCGCCACGGCCGCGGCCACAGCCGCCTGCCTTGTCGGCGCATCGCAGGGCGATCTCGCGCGCCAGGGTCTTTGTGTCTGCCGCGCACAGCAGGTCGCTCACGCAGGGCAGGTCTTCCCACTCAATACCATCGACATCCCAAATTCTGCTCATGTTCAACCTCTTTCTGGCTGTGAATTAACGCACTCGATCGTCCTGCTCCATATGCTCATAAGGCATGCGCCCCGCTAGAGCGCCTTCTTGCTGGGCGCAATCACCTCGTCCACCAGGCCCAGCTCTAGGGCGCGCTTGGCGTTGCACCAGCAGTCGCGCTCGGTGAGCTCGTGGAACTCCTGGGCGCCCAGGCTGCCATGCTCGGCCAGCAGCTCGTCCAGCTCGGCGCGCATGGCCGCCGTGTGCTGGGCCACGATCTCGATATCGGTCTGCTGCGCCATGCCCGTGCCGCCCATCAACTGGTGGATGAGCGCTTGCGTGTGGCGGTATACCTGGCGGTGGTCGCCACAAGCCAGGATCACCGCAGCCATCGAGGCCACGACGCCCTCGCCCACCGTGATCACGGGGCAGTCGAGCGACTGCATGGTGTCGATGAGCGCCAGTCCCGCCGTAACGCTGCCGCCCGGGCTGTTGATGATAAGGGTGATGGGCTCGGAGGCGCTTTGATGCTCCAGCACCAGCATGGACTTAATAAGGCCGTTGCAGGTCACATCGTTGACCTCGCCTTCCAGCAACAGCACGCGGCTGTTGAGCAGCTCACTTGCCATATCGACGACGGCAACGCGGCCGTCCTTGGACTTCTTAATGATGCTGGGCTCACGATACATAACGGGCATGGTAATTCCCTTCTAAACGGATTGGTAAGGAGGTAAAACGGGGCCGCACGGCTAGCGGCCAATGGAAGCCGTGCAGCCAAATAAGCAAGATGGAGTGTGCGAAGCTGCAAGGACTAGTCCCTCAGCCACTTGGCCGCATTGGGATGGTCGCCTCAAAAGTACTTCTTGGCACGGAAGGGGCGCACGCCGGTCACTTTGATCAGGCAGTCGGTGCGCGGCATAAGCCCCACCTCGCCCGGGGTTATCACGCAACCGCGCACATCGACGGCAGTGCGCTCGGCGCCCACATAGTTGGTGCCCAAAACCGACTCGCCGCACAGCCTGCTTATGTAGTCCTGTGTCGCGATATTGCTGCCACCGCCCATGTAAATCAAGCTGTCGCAGTTATCGAGAATGGTAAGCGCCGCGGATTCGCCATACACACCATCGAGTTGGCTCAACGATTGCGCGCACATCAAATAGCTCATGCCGCGGCTGCGCGCGGTCGCAATACTCCGCTCAAAATCGGGAATGCGGCCCACATTGGGAAACTCATCCAGAATAAACTGCACGCGGCGCTGCAAATGCCCGCTGGGGTTGGCGTCGGCGCGGCGCTGAGCTAGGTTAAGCCGGCGGCAGAACCAGCTCCTGCTGCCGGCTTGCTACCGGCCCACCATCCCCCGCTTTCGAGGTCTAATACTTTTCCGCGGAGTGAACGGCTGTTTTTTGACCCCTGGAGCATCCGCATTTTTCGATGGCAAAATCGCAGGATTCCGGCTTCAAAACCACAGGAAACGGCGCCTTCAAAATGTCGATGCTTCGGGCGTCCGATTTTGCTCGTTCACTTCGCGGAAAAGTATTAGACCTCGCCGCCAGCCACCAATAATGACCCCCCTGCACACCCAAAAACTCATCCAACATTAATCTTGGCTCAAGAATCGCTTAATCTATAACCTGCACTATAGAGTTCGACCAA
>CAKUCJ010000002.1 GCA_934643435.1 uncultured Collinsella sp. | reverse complement strand
TCCCAAAACTCAACATTGCGCTTGGGCTGGCTGGGGTTGCACTTGGGGCAGCGGTGCCAAAAGCAGCCGTTGACGAAGATGGCGATCTTGCGCCCAGGAAAGGCGATGTCGGGCTTGCCGGGAACCTTCCATTCCAGGCGATAGCCGGTGAGGCCCGCTGCGCGCAGGCGCTGGCGAACGAGCAGCTCTGGCTTGGTATTGGCGCGCTTGTTGCCCTTCATGGACTTTTTGATGGCGGCACGACGGCGAACCAGTTCGCGCTCGTCGGCGGAGAGGTCCGAGGTGTCGATGCCGTCGAGCAGGCTAGGTTTGGTGCGCTTTTTGGAGCGGCGCTTGGTTTTGCGCTTGGGCTTGGTGGTGGGCTCGTCGGTCGTGTTGGGCGCGGCGTCATCGGCGGCGCTTGCCTCAAGCCGGTCTTCCTTGAGCTCGATCAGCGCATCAATCAGTCCCTTGTCGGCGGGCATCCATTCCACCGTGGCAAGCGAGGTGCGTGGAATCCAGCGGATATCGAGCTGGCGGTCGTGCTTTTGCGGCTCGCCGGATTCATTGGCCAACGAGCAGTAATAGCACTCCATGGAGAGGTGGAAGTCGGGGTAGTCGTACTCAACGGTGTAGAAGTCACGCAGGTTGGTGACCTTCACCTGCAGCTCCTCCATAAGCTCGCGGCGCACGGCGTCTTCGGGTGTCTCGCCGCGCATGAGCTTGCCGCCGGGGAACTCCCAAAGTCCCTGCATGTCGCCATAGCCGCGCTGCACGGCAAGCAGCTCGTCGGATCCTTCCTTGCGAATGATCCCAGCAGCAACATGAACGGTCTTCAACAGGAGTCCTTCCTCAACATCAACACGTGACAGGTTAGCTACCCCTACCTTACACAACGGTAAGGCAAGCGTAAGCCATATCGATGGTAGCCGACTCGTCTTCTTGCGACTATAGATGCCGTAGACTAATCGCAAGAAAGGACTCGGTATGCAAACCATGCAAGCAGCGACCCCGGTACTGGAGGTCGCGCATCTCGAAAAGGTATACGGCGCGCTGGGCAACGTGACCCGCGCGCTCAACGACGTCAGCTTTACCGTCAACCGCGGCGAGTTCGTGGGCATCATGGGTGCCTCGGGCTCGGGCAAGTCGACGCTGCTCAACTGCGTGTCGACTATCGACAGCGCCACGAGCGGCATCATCCGCATCAATGGCCAAGACGTGACGCGCATGAAGCAGGCCAAGCTCTCGCAGTTCCGCCGCGAGGAGCTGGGCTTCATCTTCCAGGATTCCAACCTGCTTGATACGCTCACGGCACGCGAGAACATTGCCCTGCCGCTCACCATCGCCCGCACAAACTCGGCAGAGATCTCGACCCGCGTGCAGGATGTGGCAGCGCGCCTGTCCATCAGTCAGGTACTCGACAAGTATCCCTACCAGATGTCCGGCGGTCAGCAGCAGCGCGTTGCCGCGGCTCGCGCGCTCGTCACCGACCCCACCATGATCATGGCTGACGAGCCCACCGGCGCCCTCGATTCCAAGAGCGCTCGCCTGCTGCTCGAGAGCCTGGAGGCCCTTAACCGCCGCCTACGCGCCACCGTGCTCATGGTCACGCATGACAGCTTTGCCGCCAGCTACACGAGCCGCGTGCTGTTTATCCGCGACGGCAAGATCTTCACCGAGCTGCGCCGCGGCGACACCGACCGCCGCGAGTTCTTCGACCGCATTATGGAGGTCGTTGCCATGATGGGCGGTGAGGGCTCCGATGCTCTGTAAACTCGCTTGGGGCAACGTCCGCCGTGCCGGCCGCGACTACCTCGTCTACCTTTTGACGCTCACCCTGGGCGTCACGGTCTTCTATGCCTTTAACACCATCTCGATGCAGGTCGACATCGCCGGAATCGATGAAGAGGGCTTGGCGCAGGTTATGGGCAGCATGCTCGGCGACCTGACGTACTTTTTGGCCGGTGTCATGGCCTTTTTGATGGTGTACGCCAATAACTTCATCATGAAACGCCGCAAAAAGGAGTTTGGCCTGTACCAGGTGCTCGGCATGGGGCGCGGGCGCGTCGCCACGATCATGGCGCTCGAGACCGTGATAGTGTCGGTCGTGGCCTTTGTCGCCGGCATTGTGCTGGGTGTGGGACTTTCCCAGCTCATGACGTTCTTTACGGCCTCGCTCTTTAAGACGCAGATCGCCAATTTCCACTTCTTTTTCTCGGTGCATGCGTTCAACCTGACCCTTGTCTGCATGCTCGTAATGTTTGTGCTCACGCTACTGCTGAACCTTCGCGCCGTGCGTCGTACCAAACTCATCGAGCTTATGGGTGCCGAGCGTCGCAACGAGAGCATCAAGACACGCAACCCCTGGATCGCGATTGCCATCTTTGCCGTGGGCGTGGCGCTTGTGGGCGTGGCCTATTACCGTCTGCTACGTGATGGGTTCCCGCTAACCGCGACGGACAGCAAGCTGCAAGAGGCCATGAACCAGTTTGGTATTACGACCGCTATGGTTACCGTGGGCACCTTTGCCCTGTTCTGGGGACTCTCGGGCATGCTCATCAAGCTGCTGCAGAGCCTGCGCGGCGTGTATTGGCGCGGCCTCAACATGTTTACCGTGCGCCAGCTTGCGGCCAAAGTCAACACGGTGTGCTTTTCGATGGGCGTCATCGCGATGCTCCTGTTTTTGGCCATCACCTCGGTGACGTGCGGTATGTCGATTGCCAACGTGATGAACGAAAACCTGGAGCGCTATAACCCTGTTGATGTGTCTCAGACGTATGTCTATTACACGCCCGATACGCTCGACTACTACAAAGAATATGTCAATCCGTCTGAAGCCGACCGCATGGTGCTAGCCGATACAACGGTCGATTTGTACTCCGCATGGCACGGCAAGGGCAAGTCGGCGGACAACAACGACGAGACCGGCAAGAAGGTCAATATCGCCGATGTTGCCGGTGAGCATGTTCAGATCGATTCGTATCTGAGTTTCCCGTTTGGCGGTTCGAATCCTTCGGTGTCTGCGGGTGAGATGTGCAAGACCATGGGCGAAAAGCTCCCCAAGGCGCTCGGGGGTAGCAATGCCGATACGATGGGTCTGTTTGTGACGCCGGCGAGCCAGTACAACAAACTGCGCCAGATGATGGGCGAGGAGCCGGTGAGCATTGGCCGCGACCAGTACCTGCTTACGTGTGATATGGGCGGTGAGCTGGGCGACCTGTACACCAAGTACATGGCCGGCGGCCATACCCTCACCTTGGGCGGGCATGAGCTCAAGCCCGCAACCGATAAGTCGGACAAGGACACGGCGGCCATCGCCAACTCGGCGATGGGCAGTAACCCGGGTACCGTCGTCGTTGCCGACGAGCTGTTGTCCCAACTTAATCTGCAGCCGTATTCCAGTAGCCTGCTCGTTAATTACAAACAGGGGATGGATACGACCGAGGCAGACGAGAGCATTAAATACACTTTGCTCGACAATCTGCTCGTTGACGGCAAGGAGCCAGGGTCATGGGGAATCTTCATCACACGCTCCGAGATGTACACGCAAGCAGCGCAAATGAACGGCATGATTAGCTATCTGGCCATCTACATTGGCTTTGTACTGGTCGTTGCGTGCGCGGCGATACTGTCGATCCAGCAGCTCTCCAATGTGGCCGACGGCAGCCGCAGCTATCGTGTGCTGGCACAGATCGGCTGTGACGACTGTCAGATTCGCCATTCGGTGATGGCGCAGCAAGCGGTATTCTTCCTGTTCCCGCTGACAGTGGGCCTGGCGCACTCCTTTGTGGCGCTCAAGGTGATCATTGAGCTGGTGAGCGTGTTCGGCAACATGAGCATCGCCGGTACCGTGGGCCTCACCTGTGCAATCTTCCTGGCGGCCTATGGTGGTTACTTCCTGGTGACCTACCTCATGAGCACCGGCATGGTGCAAGCTGCCATCGCCACCCGCTACAGCGAGTAACTCGTCCAACCCAGAACCACCACAAAGGGGACAGGCACCTTTGTGGTGGTTTTTACTTGTTTCGCCGCGAAAGAAGCACCCTAACGTCAAAACCACCACACAAAAAGTTCGCCGGCCATTGAGCCCGGCGAACTTTCATGTACGGATAATGCGACAAGCCCCGTCGCTCAGCTGAGCAGCGGGGTCTGAGCTGTCAAGCCATTTAGCCGATAGACATCCGGGGCTCCGAGTGGAGGCTTGTCACGCCAAGACGGCGAGCGGCGATATCTTCTCCCCTGCAATAAGGACATTGCCGCGACGAGGGGTGGTAGAGATGGCCGTGGGAACATTCGATCGCCTCAGAGCGATAGAACGCGAGCAAACCCTCCCACTGATGAGGTGTAAGGCGCTCATCCGGCGATCCAAAGAGCGAGCGCTCGAACGCCTCGCGCAGATAACGGGGAAAGTCGCAAAGCCGCAATGCGTAGTCCGGCACCACGTAGCTGGGAAGCGTGCCGATGAATGGACTCAAACCGCTGCGGACGTTGCGGTTGAGCGAAACCGGAGCCGGAATCTCATCGGCGTCCAGAACGGCTGGGTCGACCTCACCGTCGAAGGGATGGATACCGAAGTTAAGCATCTCGAAGATGTGGACGGCGAGGCCGAAGGCATCCGTGGCTGGGGTGAAGACGGGCTTGCCGGCGATGTCCGCTAGCTCGGAAAAATCGTTGATACCAAGCGCCTTCATCTGCCTAAGGATCTCCGGCGCCACGTAGCCCGGCAGGGCACAGGAGGGATGATGCTCGCCGTGAAGCGTAAAGCCGTAGGCGTCGACGTCGATCATCGTTATGCGTCCGGTCTCGCTGACAAGCAGGTTCGATCCATTCCAGTCACCAACGGTGACTCCGATTTTGTGAAGCACAGACGTCAGGTGACAGAAATCCATGAGCACCTTGATCTTCTGTTGCATGGTGAGCGCCGGTGCCTTCTCGTTTGAGGGAAATTGGACGATAAGATCGATTGGAACGGAACCCTTGGGGGCGGCTCGCATTTCAAAGCCCACGAAGCCCGTTTTATCAGGATGCTTGTAGAGAGCATCCATCGGCCAGGCAAGATGAGGCATCGATTTATCCAAGGCTCGTGCGAGCGACAGGAATGCAGACGTCATCGCCTCGATTTTATCGACAGGCGTCGGGTCGTGGTAGATCTTTGCGACACAAGGGAGGCCGATGATGCGGTAGACGGCCCCTTCGCGACCAGAACCGATCTGATCGCCGAGCTCGACAGGCTCGCCCGAAATACCTGAATATAGCATCATCGGCTCCTTATCTCCTACTCGTTGGCAGTATGATCGGCAGCGTGTGCGCCACCAGACTTGTGAGCTTTGACGGGATAGGGGTAGCTCACGGCGATAGTGCGCACGGCATCGGCGATCTCGTGGATGTTGAAGCCGTTGGCGTCCATGAAGTTCTGGAGTGCATACGGGAGCTCGAAGCAGGGAAGCGGCTCGTTGGCATTGAAGACGACGGTCGCATCGAGGTCGTCGGAGGGCTCCTGGGTATCGAGAGTGGGCTCAGGTGTGGAAGCGGGCTCCTGCGGAGTGGCGGGCATCGCGACGGGCTCGGAAGGCGGCTCAAGCTCAGGAGCCGACTCAGGCTCGGCAACGGGCTCAGGCACGGTCACAAGATCGGGCGACGTCACCGGCTCGGGAACAACCGCAGGCTCAGGCTCCTCAACGACAGCGGGGGCATCGGGCACGGGGACAGGCTCGGGGGCAACGGACTCCACGGCGGACTCAGAAGCGACAGGCTCACCCGCAGCATTCGGCTTGGGCTTGCAGTTTTGCTTCTTGCCGCTATTGACCAGCTCCTGCGCAACGGCGTCCCAATTCACGATCGTGACGAGCGTTGCGTCGTCGAAGGTGGCGCCCTGCTTCAGGGCGCCCTCGAGCAGGTCCCTCGTCTTGAACTCCAGCATCTCGTCGCTGCCGAGGGAGGCGGCAGCCATATCCTCCATGAAGATGCCGATGATATCGTTATCGAGCTTGCTGTTGTCAAGGTGCGGCGCCAGCATCTCCAAGATGCCGTCAGTGGCGAGCAGAAGGCCGTTCACGTTCGATGCCATACCGATCTCCCAATGATCCTTAAAGCAAAGGGGAAAGACGCCCGACTCGCCCACGCGCTCGGGGGTGGAAACCAGCTCGAACTTGCCGTCCTTCTTGGCGATAACACCCGAGTCGCCAACGGAGCCATAGAACAGACGTTCGCCATCGTACACCGCCAGGACCAGCGTCGCATCGAACTTGCATGCCGGCTCGCCCATGGACTCGGCTTTGGCGACCACGGCGTTATTTGCCTCGATCATCGCGGCCTCGATAAATGTCTCCATCTTGCGCTCAAAGACGAACTCGCTCGTAGGTCCAAAGGTGCCGAGCAGGTCACACATGGTGGAGACGGCGACCTTGACGGCGGTCTGGGCACCGATATCGCTATGGCTCACGGAACCCAAACCGTCCGCGACCGCGGCCACGACAAACTCCTTGTTGATAAAGAGCTTGTCGGCGCCGTCGGCTCCCTTCCAGACGGAGAGCTTCTTGACGCGACGGGCCGTCCAGTCGTCCTGGCAGCACACGCCGTTGTGACGGTGGGAGATGCCACGGAGGCTTACGCCCGAGATACCGAGACGGTCGGTCGCGTCCTGGATATCGTTGTTCTTCATGATGGTCTCCTTATTTTAGACGTTGCTGTTGTTGAGGAATTCCTCGAGGCTGCAGGCCTTGATGTGGGAGGAGGCGCGGACGTTGTTCTCGAAGCACAGGCGCTCGGTGTCGTCGGCACCCAGGTGCGACACGGCGCGCACGCTGGCACCAATGAGCTTGTAGGCCTGCGTGATCGCATCGCCGTTCGCATCGGCGATCTTGAACCACGTGCCGTTAGCTCGGCAGAGCTCGGCAAATTGATCCTCGGAGTAGTTACCGTAGCCAAAGGGAAGGAAGTGGATCTTCTCTTCTTCCACGAGCTTGCCGACGCAGCGCGCGGCCTCCGAGACGTCGCCTCCCGGCTCGTCTTTGCCGTCGGTGAGCAGGATCACGAGTGATTTGAGCGGAGGCTTGCGGGTTTTCTTAGCGATGTGATGTGCATAGGCGCGCTCAAGCTCGCAGGCGGTGACGAGGGCGTCGTTGAGGCTGGTGAGGCCATGGGCCTCGAGCTTGAGGTCGCGGGGGAAGTCCTTTGCCGGGACAAAGGCGTCATCGACGTTGCCTTCAAAGTCCGAGCTGTCGACCGTGCCGCCGTTACGAAGGTTGTGGACGGTGACGTCGGTACCGAAGGAGACGAGCGCGATGTCGACGGCACTCGAAGCCGGGTCGCCGGCGATGTAGCCGGACAGCTCGGTCATGCCCTTGTTGATGGCATCCATCACCTTGTGGACCGAGGACGAGCGATCGGTGACGAGGATGACGCCGCGGTGCGCGCGGAATGCCGTCCAGTCGGGGGAAACCACCTGCGTCTCGGCGCCATCACCCCAGGTATACGTATCTGAGCTGCTGTTCATGACGGTTCCTTTCTCTTAGGGGCACCTCCTTTGGCCCCCTTGCTGGCATGCATTATGGGGGGCCGCCCGCGGGCCACCTCCTTGACCGTTCAGCTGAACGGAGGGTGCGGCACGCGGGGCGAGCCTGCTCCTGCTCGACCACGGCGACGCGGGTGATCTCTACGCGCATGCACGGGATGAGCTGGAACGATGAGCGCCGCACCTGGCAGCTCGAGATCCGAAACCGCAACGGCGCCTGTCTCGACGGCGAGCTCATCGAAAGCGACGAGGTCGTCGGCATCGAGCCGGGCTCGCACCTCTGCCTGAGGGGATGCGAACGCAACCTCTTCCTGCTGCTCTCGGCAGCTTAAGCCCATAACGGCAAACGGCCGGCAGCACGCGCGGTGCTGCCGGCCGAAACGCATCGGATACGGTACTTACCGAATATGGAAGCGAATATGCCGCACCTTTTCCCGTGCATGCGTCTCATAGCGCTGCCAGATATAGGTAAGGACGAGGAAGAACGGCCCCATGACCTCGATGGCGGCCGGAATCAGCTCGAGGCCGCTCAGGAACCAGATCGCCACCACGAGTGCGCCGAGATGCGCGATGAGCCCCTCGGCGGTGCGATCGGCTGGGAGCAGCGATAGCAGCATGAGCACGACGGCCGCACAGGTGAGGACCGTCACGTAGGCGCTGCTGATGCCGGCGTAGGTCAGGAAGGGATAGATAAGCGCAGCGACAAGGGCGCGAGCACGCATGGCTCCGGTCGCGTGCCCCATAGCCACATAGGTGGCACCCGCGATGAGGACGTGGGTCATGGGAGCCGCATCATCACCGAATCCAATCAGCCGCTCGGCAAGAACCAGGGTCACCAGTGCAAAGCACCAATGGGTCGCATGACGCAGATCGGCCTCATCGTCAACCCCGTCGCATCCATCTTCCTCGAGGGAGCCGGCATCCTCCAGGTCAAACACCTCGGCAGCAAGGCCCGCAGCCATGGGAGCCAGAACAGCCGCGTCCACGCGCAGCACAAAGAGCGCGATCCGTCCGTTGAGAAAGAACGTGATGCCCGAGAGCACTACGAGTACCAACATGGCGCGAAGTATCACGGCAGGGCGCTTGTCGCTCGGGAGAACCTGGCGAACATCGCGCAGCAAGAGCGCGTCGGCGACGCCTTGAACCGCCATAAGGCCGGCGATTGCCACGTCCAGGGGCTCCGCCAGCGAAAACGACTTGAGCGGAATGACGGTCACGAGGCCTGCGAGCGCAAACCATTGCGTGTTGTTTGGACGGCGGAGCGTTCCGCTTTCTTCATCCCATTCGATTGTGGGAAACAGCGTGCCCACCAGCTGAAAGGCAAGGTAAGAGAGCCCCACAAACACCAGGATCCCAAAGGTGCCGTCATCGGGATGCGCGCGGATGTTGCCACACCAGCCGCTACCCAGATGGAGCACAAGGCGCGCGATGTCGGAGGCAAAGAGGACAACGGCGGCTGCATAGAGCCAACCGGTGACGAGCACGCGGCCAGAAGCGGCGCTCTCGCGGGGCTTCTTGGGGCAAGATACAAGCAGGCTAGACGTGGGATTCATTGCGATCGCCTTCCTTGGCATCGGCAGGCACAGACAAATCGTCATCGAACAACAGGACGGCGGACAGATCATCGTCCTTCATACGGTCCATGTGCTCGAACGGATCCCACAGCTCGTCCATCTCGGCAAGCACGATGCCCGCCGTCATGATGACGCGACGCACGGCAGCGACGAACTCGGCAGCGCCCACCGCGCACCCATATGCTGCCGTGAGCGTGCAGAGACCGTCTGCGACACGGCTGACGTGCACGTCGACCTCCAGTCCCTCAAGCCCGTGGCCTTCGATTCGAAGCGCCTCCTGGCAGACCTTGACCATGTCCTCTTCAATCGGGCAGTCAACGCGCACGTCAACCTGTTTCTCGCCGTCGATGATCTCCGGCGCGACGCGCAGGGTTGCGAGGTGATCGATATAGTCGACCTCGGCGCAAAACTCGCGGCGACCCTCGTCGAGATCGAGATCGATGTCTCCCTCGACACCGTTTGCGCTCGGTGTCCGTGCCACGCAGCCTTGGTCGAGCGCGGCGATGATGTTCGCAATCCAACTTGTGCCCATGTGCTCCTCCTTTTGGTCGGGAATGTTGGGCACATGCTAGGCAGACGCTCGCACGCTATCGGGGCCATCGTTCAGCTGAACACGAGGGGCGTTTTCGCTGACTTATGCTCAACCTACGATGATTCCGCCCTTAAACCACCACAAAGGTGCCTGTCCCCTTTGTGGTGGTTTCAGCTGAACGTCGGGGATCTTGCTGCGGCCTTGCGAGTCCACAATCTGGGAAAACAGACCAGATTGGGGGCTTGTATGATCGATTCGAAGGGAAACGTGCGACCCGAGGGCATGTTTAACAGGGCGCGTCTGGGCCCCGAAGCTCAGCGCGCATACGATACGCTGCTCGAGTGCGTGCTCAATGGACAGAGGGGCTGCGAGGTTTCGGCGCACGCGGGCATGGATACGGTCAAGGCGCTGGTAGAGCTTATGCGCTGCGACTGTCCCGAGCTCATCCATCTCCTGGGCGGTGTGCACTACTGCCGCCATGGTGAAAAAGTTCTGCTTGTGCCAAATTACGCCAAGGGATACAAACAGTCGGTCACGCGGCTCTATACAAATCTCGCCAAGATGGAGCGTGCCGCTGAGCCGCTTCTCCAGGCAGCGCCGGCGGGAGCATCGGCGTTCGACCGTGTTTTGGCAATCCACGATGCCTATCTTGCACGGTACCGATTCCAGAACGGTCGCCCGTATTCGCATTCGGCGGACGGTCCGCTGCTTAAACACCGTGCCGTGTGTGAGGGGTGGGCAAAAGGCTTTAAGTATCTGCTAGACCGTGCTGGTATCGACTGCGTCTATGCTTGGGGTCGCCGCCTCGCGAGCGATCCAACGGGGCATGCCTGGTGCGTCGTGAACCTGGGGGAGCGCGGTCGCCCGGCATGGTACATCATCGACCCCACACGCGATGGGCGGGACGGAATGCTGCCCATGCACAGTGCTTTTGGCATGAGCGAGGCGGCATACAACTACGCTACCGAGCGCTCGTCGGGGCAATGGGTTCCGGTTGCCCAGCGTGACCTGGGTTTTTACGGGCTCACGGGGCGATTTGTGGCAACCGTTGACGACGCCGTCCCCATCGCGCGCGGTGCGGGATTTCCCCAGCGCGGAATCGAGATCCAGCTCCCCAAGTTTCCGGATGAGAAGAGTTTCGATGCGGCACACTCGGCGGTGTGCGATCGTCTGACGTCGACCTTTGCCTGCGGTGTCGAGTGCTGTACCGACCGCACACGCCGCGTGATTCGTATTGATGCGCTTAAAGCCCGCCGGAAGTTGGGCGCTGCCAGCTAGGGGCTAGAGCAGCCAAGAGGACAGATCGTCCGTGTGCTCCTGGAAGAAGGAATTTGCCTCGGCGGCGTTGATCACGCGCTGGCGCTGTTCTTCGAAGCGGCCCCCGCGGATCGATCCATTTACCGTGACATGGCCGCTCTGCTCGCCCGCTCCATCGCAGCGCAAGAACCAAATACGGCCTCGCTCATCTCCGCGCTCATCGGCAAGATAGAACGTCACCTGGTCAAACGGCGTGCTGTCAAAATCCATAGCGTTGTAGAGCGCCTCGACGGTATCGATGGCCTCCTGCGCAAAGGTATCGTCGACGGTAAGGTCGAGGGATACCAAGAGTTCCGTATCGTCATTGGGGTTCGTGCCAACCGTGGCCGAGGGGAACGCGGCCTTGATGGCGTCGCGCGCCTCATCGACTTCGGCCTCGAGCGACCCCGGGGCGCTCGAGAGAGCGAGGTCCCTACGACCGCAATAGCCGACGTGCATGAAGGGCAGGTCGGTAGCGGCAACAGCGGCTACTAGGTCTGCCAGATATTCGTTTGAGGTATCGAGCGGTTTGCCCGTGGCGCACGAAATTTCGAAGGTGAGCTGCGTCGATGCGGCGCTCACCCATGTGCGCATGATGGGAGCGCTCCCTACGCTGAGGTAGACCCAGGCGCCGCCAGCATCGGTTGCGACCTGCGTCACTGCGCTCATGTTCGCATCACCGTTCGTACTGCTGTCGCCCACCTGCACCGCTTTTGTTCCCGTCGAAGTGCTGACGGCTTTGACGGTGGGCGATCCAAGCACGCGTTTCTGCAAACCGCAGGAGACTTCGATATAGGAATTGGCGCAGATTAGGCATGCCGCTGCTTCTCCCAGGTCGAGCCCCTGGATTTGAGCGACAATGCCTTTGCCGTCACTGGGGTCGCCGAGCGCATAGGGGATGCCGAAGGTATCCAGGCGTGCTGCGAGGGCCTCAAGGGCATCGACGCGCTCTCCGCGGGAAAGATCGTCGTAACTCGCAAAGGAAGCAAGGGTGCCGCTGTCCTCGAGGGTGCTCTGCTTGACCTGGTTGTCACCCGTAAAATCAGCATCGATCCAGGTCGCCTGCGGCACCAGCTTGTCGCGGAAGCTCGTGCGATAGCTTTCGGAGCGCAGCGCTTCGGCAAGAACCTTGCAGAGATTCTGGGATGGTGCGAGATTATTTGCCGTAAAGGCGTAACGACCCTTGCCGAGCGACACGGTCGAGACCGTGTTCCACGAATACCCGCCAATGTCGAAGGCGAGCTCACCTTGGTCGAGCCAATCGCCACAGCTCTCTTTGAGCCGCTTGTTCGCGCTGTCGGTCAGGGTGAGCTCAAGATAGACATAGCGATCGGGATCGTCGGGGGTTAAGGGCTCCAGGCCTTCGACCTTGCCCGTTTTGACCGTGACGTCTTTGATTTCCGTTCGGTAGATATGCTCGTAGGATGTGAAGCCGGTGCCCTTCGAATCGATGCAGGCAAGGTAGAGCTCGAGCGGGCGGGAAAGCAATTGCGCTGCCTTGCTGCGGGATACGCGCGCCGTGTCGCTCGATTCGGACGATGAGGATGCTTGGGACGAATCGCTATCGCTATCGCTCCCGTCAGGCTCGTCGGGAACATCGAAGGCGCCGGCGGAAAAGTCGACGCAGATGCCGTCCATGCTTTCGATGGTCGAGGCTTTGCCCAGGCCGGCAACATCCAGACGCGCCTGGACCAGTTCGACGCTTTCGCGCAGCTGGCCTGCGGAGAGCGCCGTGGTGGGATAGAGGACGAGCTGGTCGTTTTCTTGCGATGTGCCGAGAGCTCCCGTTGCAAACGCAATGGCCAAAGCGATGGCGGCCACCGCTGCAACCGCGCAGAGGCAGGAGGCAATGGTCGCCAAGCGCTTCTTGTGGAAGGGGCTTTTGGAGTGGGGAGTGCTCTCCTCGGCGGGCGAGGTAGCCTCTGGCGCGTCGTTCGTCAGCGACTTGCCGTTCTCGTCGATCCCCAGGCGCTCGGCCAAGCGAATGACATCAAAGCGGCCTCCGATTTTGCCGATGCCCGGCTCGGTGCAGCGGGCAATGAGTTCGTCGAGGGTGCGGTCATCGTCATCGACACAATGGGTACCGTCGAGATGGATGGCCCCGTTGTTTTTGAGTTCAAAGAGCTCCTGCAGCTCGACGGCGTTTAAGCCGCTCGAGCTCTTCGCGCAGATGCTCCGAATTTGGGCCTCGTGCGGCCATACTCCGCAGCGAAGGTAATACAAAAGGCAGCCGATGGAGTAACAATCGGCGTGGCTTGTGTTGCGCCATTGGCGTGCCTCGCTTTGGCGCTGGTCGAATATTTCGGGCGCTCCGATAAAGGGCGTGCTCAGACGTTCGCTGCCATTGGCCGCCGTCACGTCGGGGTCGTCGTTTTGGACGCTCTGCCCAAAGTCGATGAGCATGACGCGCTCGATGCGTTGCCCGTCCTTGTCCAGTATAAAGCGCAGGTTATGGGACGAAAGATCGCGGTGTGAGACAGTGGTGAGATAGCGGGCGTCCTCGCGCGAAACGACCGTGCAGCAAAGCAGGGCCGTGACAATGGAGCGTGCTGTATCGAGGACATCGGCGGCGGTAACCTCGCCGCGCTCGTCGCTTATGATCTCGCGCAGCTCGACAATATCGACGCCCTCGACATATTCCATAGCAAGGGCGGGGTAGCGCACCTCGCCGCGGGGCGTCTTTTTAATGCGCCAACCCAGGGCATAGGCGACGGGCGCGTGCCCCTGGGCTCCGTCCATGCTGCGAAGCGTCTCGTACTCCTGGCGCAGCTTGTACCAGTCAGATTTATAGCCCTCGTTGGATTCGAGCGCCTCGTTATGGGAGGCGGCACAGCCATGGCGCATGACCTTGACGGCGAGCTTGGCGCCAGGAGCGGATGTGCCCGTGGCGCAGCTGGCGTTTGACTCAGAAGCGGTGTCGATAAACCAAAGATCGGCGCTTGCGCCCGAGGGCTCACCGCTCGGCCGCATCGCAATGCCCGCTTGGGAGGCGGGCAGCTCGGCGAGCGGATTGACCTGGACCATTCCATTGAGCGCTTCCGCACAAAAGATGTTTTCCATGTCCGCCCCCTCGCTTGGTGCCCTGCACCGATCGAGGTGCGTTCCGGTCATTTAAGTATAACGGGCGCGCAAAAAAACGGACGCACCACAACGCCTTCAATAGCTGCTGTTCAGCTGAACGGCGCGCAGGGGAGAGGGCTGCCGCGCCGATAGGATGGCCTCAATATTCCCAACCGTAAGGAGGAAGCTATGGCTGCCGGCTGGATAGCAAATCTGGTTGCCGTGCTCGACCAGGACAGTGTGCCCTCGCGCCGTGGCGAGGCGGGAGCTCAGGATGACATCGATGTGCTCCTGGGCATCGCTTCGACTGAGTTTACCGCCGAGGTCGATTATCTCGACTACCTGGCAACGCTTCGTATTGGTCTCGTAGAAACAGGGGATGGTGAGAGCGTAAGCGTGTGCATCGACTGCCTGCTCGATGCGGACAAGAGGTCTGCCTGCGAAAAGGCCATTGCGTCGCGTGGCATGACATTTGCGCGTGAGGGGGTCAACGTTCGCGTCGATTTTGCCCTGGACGATTTTTTCGAGTTGAAGGCTCAGTGTGACGGCGTATTCGACGCGGCGGACTTGGTCCGCGCTGTGGGGCTTGTCGTGCAGTCTCTCGGCGAGGTCCTCGAGGAGATGGATGAGCTTTGGGATCCTTTTGAGGGTCCTTATGAGTTCGTGGATGACGATGCGCTTCCAGAGGAAATTCTTCACCCCGAACACGCTGCTATTTTCCTCGATGATTCGTCGTCCGAGGCGGATGACGGCAAGGGCGGTGGACTTGATGAATTACTCGGTTAATCCAGTGCAGCCCAAGGCGTCCGTCGGCCGCATTCTGGCGGCAGGGTGGTTCTATGCATTGAGCGTTGTGCTGTTCGCCCTGGATATTGCTCACGCTTCGCTCTTTTTGGGGAGTAGCTGGCTCAATAACCCTCCAACCGATCTCGATTTTTATTGGTGGGGCTTTATTGTCTTTATCGGTCTGTGCTTTGTGGGGTTCTATTATGTTCGCGACCTGACGCCTGCGATTGATGTGGAGGGAGATCCGCTGCGTTTTAGCCGCGAGGGCAGTGCTCGGCACTTTGCCCTGACGGGTTTAGTGCTGGCCATGCCGCTTGTGCTGTTTGAGCCCGGCGACCCGCTCTACATGTTTAGCGCCGGTCTTATGGTTGTCCAGGCCATGGTCGATGCCCTCCTGGTTCGCGACGTGCGCCAGGCGATTCCCCACGCCAAGCGGCCTACGGTGCTGTTGAGGGCAATGCTGATTGTTACTGCCTGCTATGGTCTGGCGGCTTTGCTGGGCTTTGAGCTGGTTGCGCTCTTGCTGCGCGTTGCCGTGGCGGTCTTGGCTCCCGTTACCGAGGGGCTTCCCTTGGAGCTCTGTGATCTGGGAGACGAGACGCTGCGCGGCGAGGCGCACGAGCTCAACCGCGAGCTGCGTCGTGTAACGTGGGCGTGCGGGGGCCTGCTGGCATTGATGCTAGCGGATATGCTGCTGGGCGTGAGTGAGATGGCGTGGGTGCTGGGGCTTGTTTGTGTTCTGGCGGTGGTTTATGTGTCGCTGGGCCGCTTTACCCTTGCCTTGCACGTTCGCACGCTGCTGGCAGTGGTGGTCGGCGTCGTCTTGGGATTTGTCGTGCGTGACACGATGGGGACGGCATGGCTTGCCTGCACGGTTGTCGTGCTCGTCGGGCTGTCGCTGGTTCCGGTCGATCAGACGGCACCGGGTTTGGTTGCGTTTTTAGGGTTTGTGGCGCTTGCGTTTTGGTTGGAACGCGACATCGAAATACGAATGGTTATCGAGGTCTTTACCCCGCTCATCCTCGTGCTGATGTATTACTGGCAGCGCGTCGCGGTACGTGAACATACTGACGGTCGTCGCATCCGACTTTTCTTTAGGTAACCGCGGGAGGCGGGGTGGAAGATAGTTCCGCCCCGCCTTTATGCTCCCGAGAACAGCAGGAAATAATTGCGCTCGGACCCGCGCAGGCAGATGCGCGTTCCCGGTGCAACATCGACGGTTTCGCCACTTTCGATAAGCTCGCCGTCGCAGTTTGCGCCGTTTCGGTTGAACACTTCAAGCTGCCAGGCGGCATGCGCGTCGTCCCAAGAGAGCTTGACAGCCTGTCGCGAAATAGCGGGATCGTCGAGTACGGTGGTGCCGGTGTCGACATCCTGCGTCTGAGAGGGCCGGGGGCTCCGGCCGAAGAGCCAGGCGGTCGATTTGGGAATGCGAACCATGTTTTGGGTGCTGCAGGTTTGAGGGCTGTAGGTGCCGCCGACGCCTGCGGGGCAGCTTGCGATGGTGACGGCGATGGCTTCGGGCTCGCGGCGTGTACCGGGCCGATCCGCGCTGGGAGTGTCGCCAGCAGTCCAGACCGTACCGATGTCGGCCTGAAGCGAGGAGGCTCCCAGCCCGGCGCGTTCAAGGTGGGCACCATAGACAAGGGAATAGAGGATGCCTGCCATGAGGGGGCCGAGGGATTTGCGCGCCATAAGCGTTGGCGTGCACGCGTCGTAAAGCGCAGCAAGCTCTCCGGTGGTTGGTGCATCGCCTAAGTCTCCATCAAGGCGCTCGACGATGGCGTCGACGGCGCCCTGAATGCGCGCCAAGCGCTCCTCATCGTCCGATCCATCGGCACAATCGAGCAGCCAGTCTGCGAGGAGCAGCCCTGCCACAAGCCATTTGTCCCGCGCATCGGGCGCAAGCAGGCCGCGGCGGTCGTCATCAGAGGTGTTTCCCTGGGTAAAGCCCCAAAGCCACGTTCCCGAGACGGGAACAGTCTCCTTGGTGCAAAAGCCACTCGCCGGTCCCTCTGCTGTGCGAATATCGAGCAAGAGGGAAGCGCTGTCCTGGAGGTTTTCCATGATCAGGCGCTTGGCGTTGTATTTGACCGCCTCGATTTCCGGATGCTTTGAGCGCGAGGAAAGGCTGTCGGCTTTTTTAGGCAGCGTCGGCACGGGCGCTTTTTCGGTACCGGACGGCACGGCTCGTGGGGTTACAAGCGGAAGCTCGGAATCGGCTTCGGCCATACCCTGCTCGCCCACTGCCTGCGCAATTCGGTTGCAGGTGCGGTCGAAACTGCGGCTCTTCTCGAGGGGAAAAAACTGATACCAGTACTTTTTATGGGTACAGAGTTCGGCTTCGGGGTGGTCGAGAATGGTCGTGCGATAGTGTCCCTTTACGCGCTCCTGCATGTCGCGGCAGATGTCGAGTACCAGGTCTCGCTCGGATTCGAGGATGGCATACTGCAGGTAGAGCTGCGAAAGCTCGCTCTGCACATGCGCATAGAGATCGTTTGCATCGAGCGCCTCGGGCGTGGCGGAAATGCCTCCGTGATCGAGAAGAAGCAAACTGGCGCCGCGCGCGTTGGAAAGCGAGCGTTTTGCCGCGACGCTTGTGCCGGGATTTTGGGTAGACAAAAGCGTACGCTTAAGGGCGATCCATCGATCCTTTACTTTCCAGTTGCCGCTAAACAGTGCATAGAAAAAGCGATATTGAGCTGCGGTGAGCCCCTTGGCAGATTGGGCTGTGGGGCAGATTGCTCGTGTGGCGGCCTCGCCTTCGGGCCAAATGGGACTCACGCTCAGGCGGATGCGATCGTAGCCTTCGATACGGGCGCACCAGCTGGCAAATGGAAGCGTACATGCGCTGTCAAGCGTGCGGAACACGGTGTCAAATTTGTTTTGTTGGGTTGTAGCGGCCTTTGCCATGTCAGCTCATCCCCTTGCGTCGCTGCAGTATGCGTGCGGTACTCAAGTTTCTCCCTAGGATAGCCCAAAAGTGCGGCGGAAGCTCCGTTCCATCGGTTCAGCTGAGCAGTGTACGGAGCGATGCGCGAGCGGCTCAGTATGCTTGCCGCGTCGATATCCAATGAGAAAGGAGAATCCATGATGACCGAGGTCAATCCCGTGCTGGTGCGCTATCGCCGCGACCGTGCAAATGCCTTTGAGCAGCCGGGCGCTCCCGGTGTGCTAGATCACCTGTCCGGTGCGCGCGAGATGATTGGCGAGCTGCTGAATCTGAACCCAACGCCGCCAAAGCCGGCATTGAGCGAGCCGGTGGAGCTCATCTATGACGGCGGAAAGACAAAGCAGACGCTTGTCTATCGTGCGGACGGAAACGTCTGCAAGGTTGCGCTCACGCCCGACGCCGAGGACAGGCTCCGTAACGAATATGCGCTCCTAGGTGGACCGTTTAAAGGTTACGAAATGTTTCCGCAGGTAGACGGCATGGCCTATGTGGAAGATCGCCGTATTGGCGGTAAGCACCTTTGCCTGCGCGAGCGCTTTGTCGAGGGCGAGGACGTTCTCGCCCATGTTGAGCGTCGTGCCAGCGAAGGCTGGCCGCTTTCGTCTCGCGAGCTCTTTTCGCTCGTGCTGGGCATGTTCGATGCTATGGCGGTGGTATGTCGCGCCGGCTACATACATCGCGACCCGCACCCTGGCAATTGGATCGTTACGCCCGATGGTCATGTGGTGCTCATCGATTTTGGCCTGTGTGCCTCGGTAGCGGAGTGTGCCGGTCCGCTGGTGGGCGAGCGCGTTATTTCGCGTGGATACGAGGCTCCTGAGCTGCGTAATCTCGGCATTGCCTCACCGGCGAGCGATGTATATAGCACGGCCAAGGTGATCGCCAAGTTCATGTTCGGCACGCGCGATGTCCGTGCTCTGCCGCGAAATATCCCCTTTGCCGATTTCTTGCGCCGTGCAATGGCGCAGAAGCCTGCCGCCCGATATGCGGACGCCTATGCCGCACGTGCCGCACTCATGGCGTCCTATCGCTCCTAGGCGTGACGTGTCCTGGCGGCCTACGGCCTGCGATTCAGCTGAACGGTTGTCCCAGAAGGTGGCGTCCGCCAACCCATAATGCAATGCCAACAGGAGGCCAAGACGGCCCCAAGAGAGAAAGGAACCCTCTTATGACCAGCAACTATAGCTCTATCGATCTGGAGGATTTCATCAACCAGACTATCGATCTGGATGATTTAATCAATCAGACGAAAGTCCTTCGCCCTGATGACCGCGATAGCAACGAGGCCGAACTTCTAGATGCGTTTGGCAACCTGTCCGAGCCACGCCGTGGCGTCATCATCGTTGCCGACCGCTCTTGGTCTGTCAATAAAGTCATGCCCTTCATCAATGCGGGGCTGCATGGCCTTTGCAAGGACATCGCCAACGACCCGCTTTCGGCGAGAACCGTCGACGTGGCGCTTGTGTCCTTTGGCACCGATGTCACGGTTCACAACCTTCGTAACGGCGGTTGCGTCGATTGTGCCGACTACGAGCGCGACATCGATAACGTCTTTGTCCCCGCAAGCAAGGTATGCGATCTTGAGCTTAAAGCCGACGGCCTTACCAGCCTTAACCAGGCGCTTCTGACCGCCTGCGAACTCGAAGGCAAGTACGCGCATCGCGTTAAGGAGAAAACGCTCACGGTGCCTTACAAGACGGTTGTCGTCCTGCTGACTGACGGACGCGATGAGCCGGGGGGCGACGTGTCTGCAGCTGCCGAATGCATCAGCAAACTGGTGAAGTCCGGCAAAATTCTCTTTTTGCCGTTTGGATATGGCGACTACTCCGAGGCCGAGTTTGCCGAGCTCTGCCGTGAGGACGGTATGTGGTTCGAACTTGCAGACAGCAATGGCAAGGCTATCACCGACACCTTTAAGCTCATCGGCGCCAGCATGCGTGTCATGTCCGAGCCCGGTGCCGCGGGCTCGGAGCGTCAGATCTTAGAGGAGAACCTAAATACACGTCCGAATGTTCAGGCCCGCACGCTCGACGATTACATCCGTAGCATTTCATAGGAGGCCAGCAATGTCTTTTGGTAATGAACTAGGCCAGCCTCGTACCATCGGCGTTGCCGGTGTAACGAAACGAGGCGTTGCACATCGCTGCTACGGTACGCGTTGTCAGGATGCGCATATGATCCGTCGCGTTAAGCAGGTGGCGATTTGGAAGGATGGCGGCAAGAGGGATCGACTCCTGCCGGGCAAGGAATACGTTGTCGCGGCCGTGGCGGATGGTTTGGGTTCCGAGGCTCACAGCGATATCGGCGCGCATGCCGCCGTCAACACTGCCGTGTCGACCATGTGCGAGCTGATTGGCGCTTGGTGCTCGACGGGCAACAGCGCCCTGGCAATCTCGATGCCTCGCTTTATAGAGCAGGCGATGATCAAGGCGAATAACGCCGTGGTCAAGAAGGCTGCATCAATGGAGTTGCCGGCCAATGAGTTCGATGCGACGCTTGTAATTGCCGTATACGATGGCGAGCAGCTGTTCTACGGCTCTGCAGGCGACTCGGGCGTTATCGCTAAGACCGATGCCGGATTCGAGCTCGTTACGCATCCGAGCCGTATAGGAGAAGCGGGCACGTTTCCGCTGTACTGCAGGGACAAGTGGGAGATCGGGGCTTGCTGCGGGCATGTGCAGGGGTTCCTGCTCGCGACGGATGGCGTTCTGGAGCTTCTGGTACCCCAGTTTAACAACGAGAACCTCAACGAGAAGGCAATGCATCTCTTTATGGGTGTCGGACACAAGCCTGTCGACACGTTGGGCATTGATGCCGCGTTAGAAGAGCGCGTCGAGAACGTCGTGCGACACATCCAAGGAAACCGCTACACGCACGATGACGCGACTGTTGTTGTTGCGGTCGATTGGGACCATGTGGAGCCAACCTGTGTTTTTAAGCCCGAGCCCGACCCCGTGCCTGCGGCAGAGCCTGCGCTCACAGTGGAGCCTGAGCCTGATCCCGCGCCTGTGGCGAAGCCCGCTCTCACGGTGGAGCCGGAGCCCGATCCCGCGCCGAATCCCGAACCGGAGCCTGTGCCGAGGCCCGAGGTGGAACCCGTAGCGGAATCCAAATCCGAGCCAGAGCATGTTGCGGAGCGGGCTCCTCAGGCTGAGCTTGATCCCAAGCCGGCAGGACCGGAGATAGCTCCGAGTCTCAATGCCTTGCTGGATCAAGATGTGCCGGGTTCCGAGGCCACCGTGGTGCTTTCGGTCGAGGATGCCACCAACGTGCCCGCACTTGAGCCCATAGCAATGTTAGAGAACATGCTCGGCATTGTCTTCGAATATGACGAGCTGCTCGAGGCTTGCAGGATGTTTGTCAAAAACCACGATGAGGGCGTAGTGAGCGGCCAGTGTGACATGCCCATTTGCACAGATTCGACCTACGAATAACGAAAGGAGTCCCCCAGATGCTGTATGACAGCTACGGTAAATCCTATGAGCTCGGCGACGAAATCGGGTGCGGACGTGAAGGCTCCGTCTATCGCATCGTGGGGGAGCCGTTCGTCGCCAAGATCTATCACAACCCCACGCCTCAGATTGCTCACAAAATCGAGTCGATGGCGGCGATACTATTGGTGCTCGCTAAGCGTAAAAAGCAGCTGCTTCTTAAGCTTGCCTGGCCGTTCGGGGGGCTCTACGAGCGCCCCGACGGTACTGGATTTAAAGGCTACTATATGATCGGTGTCGAAGGGCGCGTTTCAATCGACGTCGTGTCGCAATTTCCGCGCAGCCCCGCGGCACCTGCTATGACCGAGCGTCAGAAAATCGAGATGCTCATCGAGCTGTGCAAGCTCGCCTCGGGGCTCCATGACATTGGTATTACCATGGGCGACTGGAATCCTCGTAACATCCTCGTAGGGGAGGGGGGCAGCCTGATGCTTCTCGACACCGATTCGTATAGCTTCACGCTTTCGGATGTGACGCATGGCACTGCGTGTGCCGCACCCGGCTATATTGCCCCCGAGGTACTTCAGCTCATGGAAATGACTGGCATCAAAGACTTCGAGAGCTTGGCGGCGTCCACGAATGCCCCCGTGTTTACGCCTCAGACGGATGACTTTGGGCTCGCGGTCCATATCTTCAAGATGCTTAATCGCGGAATACACCCATACGCTTCTGGCGAACTGGACCTGGGTTTTTATGACCTCGATGACGATGATATTCCGCCTGCGCCGTCGCTGAACAGCTGTGTATGCAATGGGCGCAGCCCCTTTGTAGGGACGCTGATCGGGTATGTTGTCCCAAAGTACGCCCTTGAGCTCGATGATTTTGGCGGCCTTATGGGCGAGGCTTTTCGCCGGTCGCTCTTTGGCAGAGCACAAGAGCGACTTGACGCACGCACATGGGCGCGTCTGCTCAACCACTATCTATCTGAGACGGTTGAGTGCCCGCGTGGTCATCTATACCACTTTTCGCAGATCGAATGCCCCTATTGTCAAGGAGAGCGCGCCTTGCTAGCTCGTCTTGTCTGATTGGTTTGGGGCTGTCTGATTTTGGGCTGTCTTAGAGTAGTCG
>CAKUCJ010000001.1 GCA_934643435.1 uncultured Collinsella sp. | reverse complement strand
TCGCGCTCGCGCTCCTCGGCACGCTCCTTCATATCGAGGATGCGCACCACGCCGGCGAGGTTGATGCCCTCGTCGGTCAGTTGGTTGATGAGTTCCAGACGCTCGATATCGGCACGCGAATACAGGCGCGTGTTACCGCCCGAGCGCTGAGGATTCACCAGGCCCTTGGACTCGTAGACGCGCAGAGTCTGCGGGTGCATGCCGGTCAGCTCGGCCGCCACGCTGATCATATACAGCGGTTTGTTCCTATTGTCCTCGGCCATGCTACCTGACCCCTTTCCGTCTCGCACATCTCCATCATAAGCCTGCGGCCAGCCCGTGGGCCACGCAACCAAACTAGAACGTCGCCTTGTAACGGTTGACCTTCTCACGATAGTCGCGCGTGTCGGCCTCGCGCAGTTTGGTCATAGCCTCGCGCTCATCATCGGACAGGTTCGTGGGAACCTGCACCTTGATCTCGACGAGCAGCGCACCCGTACGGCCGCGATGCTTAACGTCGGGCGCACCCATCTCCTTAAAGCGGAACTTCTTGCCCGTCTGGGTACCCGCGGGCACCTTCAGGCGAACCGTTGCGCCACCGGGCGTGGGCACGTCAACCGTGCAGCCGAGCGCCGCCTCGTAGACCGAGATCGGCACCTCCATGGTCACATCGGCGCCTTTACGCTTAAACAGCGGGTGCTCCTCAACGTGCGTGGTCACGACCAGGTCGCCACGCTCGCCTCCGGCAACGCCGTACTCGCCGCGGCGCTTGTAACGCAGCTTGCCGCCGTCGACCGCGCCCGCGGGCACCGAGACCGTAATGGTCTGCTGCTCACCCGTCGAGGGAATGCGGTAGGTGACCTTGTGCGTCACGCCGCGAAACGCGTCCTCGGCCGTCACGTCGACGGTCAGCGACAGGTCGCCACCCTTGCGCGCACGATTGCGGCCCGCGCCCGCACCGGCAGCGCCCGCGGCCCCGGCAAAGCCCGAGCCCCAATCGCTGCCCCAGGCGCCGTTGCCGCTAAAGATGCTGTCGAAGATATCGCCCCAGCCGCTGGCGCCCGCGCCGGCACCGTAGCCGCCGCCATACGCACCGCCCGCGCCCGGCATGCCGCCGAACATGAGCATCTGGTCGTACTCTTTGCGCTTCTTCTCGTCCGAAAGCGTCTCGTAGGCCTCGCTGATCTCCTTGAACTTGGCCTCGTCGCCGCCGGCATCGGGGTGATATTTTTGCGCGAGCTTGCGAAACGCGCTCTTGATCTCTTTGTCGGAGGCGCTCTTGGATACGCCCAGGATGTCATAGAAGGTTTTGCCTGCAGCCATCGTAGCTCCTCTCCTGTTTCATCCGCCGCCCCTGCGGACGACGGCTCATGCTTTCATATGGCACTAGGCCAGAAAGGGCCCCGGGTGTTGCCCCGGGGCCCTTCTCAATTACTCCTCGGTGCTCTCGGCCGTATCGGCCGCAGCATCCTCGGGCGCCGCTTCGGGCTCCGGTGCGGGGCGCTTCTCGCCACCGTAGGTCACCGTCACCATCGCGGAGCGCAGAATGCGGTCCGCCATGCGGTAGCCCTTCTGGTACACGTCGTTGACGGTCTCGTCGTACTGCGCGGCGTCCTCGACGCGACCCACGGCCTGGTGCTCGAGCGGATCGAACGCCTCGCCCTTGGGGTCGATGGGCTCAACGCCCTCGTGAGCAAACACATCGAGCAGCTTGGCATGCACCGCGTCAACGCCATCGACGAACTGCTTAAAGTCGTCGGCAAGCTCCTGGCTGCGGGCATGGTCGATTGCACGCTCGATATCGTCGACCACCGGCAGCAGCGCGGTGACGAGTTTCTCGGTCGCGCGCTCGCGCTCGGCGATACGCTCGTTGGCGGTGCGGCGGCGGAAGTTCTCCCAGTCGGCCTGCAGACGGGCGGTGCGCTCGGTGGCGTCCTTCGCCTTGTCCTCGGCGGCCTTCTGAGCCTCTGCCGCAGCATCGAGCTCGCGGCGCACGTCGGCAAGCTCCTTCTGGGCCTGCTCGAACTTGAGCTTAAAGTCGTTGTCGGCGGCTTCCTCACCGGCGCGGATAGCGGCTTCCACCATCTCGTCCTCGGTCATCGTCGCCTCCTTGTTGGAATCCTCTACCTGGTTCTCGGCAGCCTCGGCGGCCGCGGCCTCATTGGCCTCGGTATCGTCGACGGCCTCTACGGGAATCTTCACGTCCTTCTCCTTGGAGTCAACGGGGGCGGCGCCAGCGGCAACCGCCTCCGTGCGAGCTTTACGGGCGGACATGATTACTTGTCCTCGTCGTCCACAACCTCGTAGTCGGCGTCGACAACGTCATCGTCGGCAGACTGGGCACCGGCGGCACCGTCGGTCTGCTGCTGAGCGTCGGCGTAGACAACCTGAGCCAGCTCGTAGGCCACGGACTGCAGGGACTCGCCAGCGGCCTTGATGGCCTCGACGTCAGAGCCCTCGAGCGCCTTTTTGGCGTCGGCGATAGCAGCCTCGGCCTTGGACTTCACGTCGGCGGAAACCTTGTCGCCCAGCTCGTTGAGGGTCTGCTCGGTGGAGTAGCACAGGCTGTCGGTCTGGTTGCGGACCTCGACCTCTTCCTTCTGCTTCTTGTCCTCCTCGGCATGAGCCTCGGCGTCCTTGACCATACGATCGACTTCGTCGTCAGACAGAGCGGTGGAGCCGGAGATGGTGATCTGCTGCTCCTTGCCGGTGCCCTTGTCCTTAGCGGAGACTTTGACGATGCCGTTGGCGTCGATGTCGAAGGTGACCTCGATCTGCGGTACGCCGCGGCGGGCGGCCGGGATACCGGTCAGCTGGAACTTACCGAGCGACTTGTTGTCGCGGGCAAGCTCGCGCTCGCCCTGGAGCACGTTGATCTCGACGCTGGTCTGGTTATCGGCAGCGGTGGAGTAGACCTCGGTCTTGGAGGTCGGGATCGTGGTGTTGCGGTCGATCATCTTGGTCATAATGCCGCCCATGGTCTCGACGCCCAGCGACAGCGGGGTCACGTCGAGCAGCAGGATGCCCTCGACGTCACCGGTGAGCACGCCGCCCTGAACGGCAGCGCCGTCGGCAACGACCTCGTCGGGGTTCACGGACATGTTGGGCTGCTTGCCGGTCATGGTCTTGACCAGGTCCTGGACGGCGGGCATACGGGTGGAGCCGCCGACGAGGATGACCTCGGTCAGGTCGGAGAGCTTGAGCTTAGCGTCGCGCAGGGCGTTGGTGACAGGCTGCTTGCAGCGCTCGAGCAGGTCGCGGGTGATCTTCTCGAACTCGGCGCGGGTCAGCGTGTAGTTGAGGTGCAGCGGGCCGGACTGGTTCATGGTGATGAACGGCAGGTTGATGGTGGACTGCTGGGCGGCGGAGAGCTCCTTCTTGGCGTTCTCGGCAGCCTCCTTCAGACGCTGCAGGGCCATGGGGTCCTGACGCAGATCGACGCCGTTCTCCTGCTGGAACTTGTCGGCCATCCAGTCGATGACGCGCTGATCCCAGTCGTCGCCGCCCAGGTGGTTGTCGCCCGAGGTGGACAGAACCTCAAACACGCCGTCGGCGAGGTCGAGGATGGAGACGTCGAAGGTGCCGCCGCCCAGGTCGAAGACCAGGATGCGCTGGTCGGTACCCTGCTTGTCCAGGCCATAGGCAAGAGCGGCAGCAGTCGGCTCGTTGACGATACGCTTGACGTTGAGGCCGGCGATCTTACCGGCATCCTTGGTGGCCTGACGCTGGGCGTCGTTGAAGTAGGCCGGGACGGTGATGACGGCGTCGGTGACGGTCTCGCCCAGATACTTCTCGGCGTCGGCCTTCATCTTAGCGAGCACCATGGCGCTCACCTGCTCGGCGGTGTAATCCTTGCCCTCGATGTCGACGACGGCACGGCCACCCTGGCCCTCCTTGACCTCATACGGCACGGTCTTGAGCTCGGAGGTGCACTCGGAGTACTTGCGGCCCATGAAGCGCTTGATGGAGAACACGGTGTTCTTGGGGTTGGTGACAGCCTGGTTCTTAGCGGCCTTACCCACGACGCGGTCGCCGTCAGCACGGAAGCCAACAACGGACGGGGTGGTGCGGTCACCCTCGGCGTTCACGATAATGGTCGGAGAACCGCCCTCGAGGACGGCCATTGCGGAGTTAGTTGTACCAAGGTCGATACCAAGAATCTTACTCATTAGAAATTCCCTCTCTCTTGTGCGTTCGCGCCGCCTCGACGGTCTGTCGCGCGGCGCTTCGGCTTGTCTTTCAGGATGTAGTGTATCCCCTTATGGGCCGGAATATACAAAATCTAAGTCAATTCATATAAGATTTCTTATCTCCGAGAGTTTAGGTTCGCGAAAGTGCCGGTAGATGTACTGTTTGAGTTCTCGACAAATCTAATGAGATCTATGTAGAGTTGACTGAGGCTTGGATCTGGAGGCGCGCGGGGGACCTTGGGGCGACCCCGGGGAAAGCGCGTCCCGTTTTGAGCGCCGATTCCGGGACGCAGTTTCCGCAAGCGCGCTCAATCATCCTATATTTCAAGTCACCTTTAGCTAACATTTGTGCAGCTCAACGGCCCCACCTGCGTGTTTTTTAGTAAGCCGTGGCATACTCGGCGAACGGTATGAAGATGCCGGTCAGAGGGTATTGCAAACGGTCGCTGCCGTGGTATGTTTTTGCCCGAATCAAACCGACGCACATCGCCTGTAGCGTCGGTCAACAGAGAGGAAACTACCATGGCTCATCCCGTAATTGATGCCGACGAGTGCATCGCTTGTGGCGTTTGCGTCGACTCCTGCCCCGCTGGCGTTCTGGAGCTCCAGGACGTCGCTACCGTCGCTGACGAGGACTCCTGCGTCGCCTGTGGCGCTTGCCAGGACGCTTGCCCCGCTGGCGCGATCACCGAGATCGTCGAGGAGTAACAACTCCCCCACTTGCACACTCAGAAGTACACCGTGCACAAAAAGGAGGCCTCCGCATCGCCGCGGAGGCCTCCTTTTGCATGTGTGGGCAGCTAATTTGGGACGTGCTCTTGGCAGTTGCGGTGGAATAGTTCCTGTTTCATGGCTTCGATGCCCATTTTAGGAACTATTTCACCGCAACTTATAGATATGGCGTCGGTTAAGAAAGGTCGTCCTCGTAAGGCATTAGGTCCGCCAAGTAGCCTTTCTCTTTGAGCATGGCCTCGATCTCGTCGAGGGTTTGCTCGTCTTCTGCCGCAATGCGATGGAAGTGATAGCCACTCGTCACCGTTAATAGTGGAAAGCTCTTGCCGCTCTCGATATCGTGCAGATAGCGCTCGATATCGCGGCGGTTGCGGATATCCAGATCGGCCGTGATCTTGCCGTACACGCGGTGGTTGACGATCACGTTGAGCACGGCGCCGCCCGCGTCGACGATGCTCGTGAGTTCATCGCCCGCCTGCTCCACACTGTGGCGTACCTTGACCAGACGTGTGGGCACAGCCGGGCTGCTCGCTGCCTCCTGTAATACATAGCCGCGATTGGTGGCGACGATATCGTGCCCGTCGGCGCGCAGCAGGGCGATGTCCTGCACCACAACCTGACGGCTCACGCCCACCTCGCGAGCAAGTGCACTGCCCGAGACGGGGTCTTTGGCTCGCTCGAGCACGGCCATGATGGCACGGCGACGCTCGCGGGCGTTCATTATTTACCGTCCAGCAGACGCAGGTGCTTAAGCGAGAGGTCGAGGATCGGCGCGGAGTGCGTCAGGGCGCCCGAGCTAATAAAGTCGACGCCCAGGTCGGCCAGGACGCGAATGTTGTCGGCGTCCACGTTGCCCGAGCACTCGGTCTTGGCGCGCCCGTCAATGAGCTCAATGGCAGCGGCCATGTCGTCGTGGGTCATGTTGTCGAGCATGATGATATCGGCGCCGGCCTCCACGGCCTCGCGCACCATGTCCAGGTTCTCGCACTCAATCTCGACCGTCGTGGTAAACGACGCATGGGCGCGTGCCATCTCGATCGCGCGCGTCACGCCGCCGGCGGCGTCGATGTGGTTGTCCTTGAGCATGACGGCGGTGGACAGGTTGTAGCGGTGGTTGCTGCCGCCGCCGATCTCGACCGCGGCCTTCTCGAAGACGCGCATGCCCGGCGTGGTCTTACGCGTGTCGACCAGCACGGTGTTGGTGCCCTCGAGCGCCGCCGCCATCTGGTGCGTGTAGGTGGCGATGCCGCTCATGCGCTGCAGGTAGTTGAGCGCCACGCGCTCGCCCGAAAGCAGCACGCGCGCGTCGCCGCGCACCTGGCCCACGTGGTCGCCGGAATGCACCTCGTCGCCGTCCGCGACATCAAACAGCACCGAGCTCTGCGAATCCAGCAGCTCAAAGGTACGGGCGAATACGTCCAGGCCGGCGATGATACCATCGGCCTTGGCGATGAGCTCAACGGTGGCGGGACGCGCCGTGGGACACACGCTCGCCGTGCTCACGTCCTCAAAGGTGATGTCCTCGCGCAGGGCCTGCAAAATCAGATCATCGACGACGAGCTTCATGGTAATGGGATTCATGGTCTACTCCTCCACAGCCTGCGTGCCGGCGGCACGGGCCAAATCATCGATTGCCAGGGTGTCGGCGCTCAGGGCGCGGTGGCGTCCGTCGAGCGCCGGCTCACCCGCCTGCTCCACGGCCAGCGACTCGCCGGTACGCATATACCAGGCAGCGCGGCGACCCCAGACCAGCGCCTCGAGCAGGCTGTTAGATGCCAGGCGATTCTTGCCGTGGACGCCGTTGCAGGCCGTCTCACCCGCTGCGTAGAGCTCGGGCATCGAGGTGCGGCCGTCCTTGTCGACCCACACGCCGCCCATAAAGTAGTGCTGCGTGGGCGTGACGGGGATAGGCTCGTCCAAGATGTCGCGGCCGTCCTCCAGGCAGCGCGCGCGGATGTTGGCAAAGTGTCCAGTCACCACATCGCGCTCGACGGGGGCAAAACTCAGCCACTCGTGCTCGGTGCCGTCTTGCTTCATCTGCTCGCGAATGGCGGCGGCGACCACGTCGCGCGGCTGCAGCTCGTCGGTAAAGCGCTCGCCGGCAGCGTTGAGCAGAATCGCGCCCTCGCCTCGGCAGCTCTCACTGATCAGGAACGTGCGGCCCGGCTGCGGCGAGAACAATCCGGTGGGGTGAATCTGCACGTAGTCCAGGTGCTCCATCGTAATGCCGTGCTCCTGAGCGATGTAGCAAGCGTCGCCCGTGAGCTGCGGATAGTTAGTCGAATGGTCGTACACGCCGCCGATGCCGCCCGTCGCCCACAACGTATGGCGCGCGCGAATCTCAAACGGCTTACCGGCATGCACGCCCTCGGCGGCATTTGCCAGCTCGTCGGCGGGACGGACCGAGCCGTCCTCGTTCACGGGGACGGCGACGACACCGGTGCATACCGTGGCGCCGTCGCGCTCGCCGGTCAGGATATCGGTCATGGCCACGTGCTCAAGAATCTGCACATTGTCCAGCTTGCGCACGGCCTGAAGCAGCTTGGTCGTGATCTCCCTGCCCGTAATGTCGGCATGGAAAGCGATACGCGGACGGCTGTGCGCGCCCTCGCGGGTAAAGTCGAGGCTGCCGTCGGCCGTGCGCTCAAAGTCCACGCCCATCGCCAGCAGGTCGTTGATGACCGAACGGCTCGAGCGGATCATGATGTCAACGCTCTCGCGGCGGTTCTCGTAATGACCGGCATGCATGGTGTCCTCAAAGAAGGCGTCGTAGTCCGAGCCCTCGGGCAGCACGCAGATGCCGCCCTGCGCGAGCATTGAATCGCACTCGTCGACGGCGCCCTTGGAGAGCATGGTCACGCGCGTGCTCGTCGGCAGATTGAGGGCCGCATACAGGCCCGCCACGCCGCAGCCGGCAATGACGACGTCGCACTCCATATCGGGGTATTGTTTGGTTTCCACAGGAATCCTCTCCCTTGGATGTGACAAAGGGACTGTCCCTTTGTCACATTGTTTTAGCGCGCTGCGTACTCGAGCATGCGGTCGAGCGTGAGTTTGGCCTGGTCGGCGGCCTCGTCCGACACGCCGATCTGAACCTCGCCCTCGCCCGTCTCCAGGCAGCGCGCGAGCTTTTCGAGCGTGATGAGATCCATGTTGACGCAGGTGGGCTGCACCGCGGGGAAGTAGAACTTCTTGCCGGTGCCCTGGCAGCGGCGCTCGAGCTCGTAGAGCACGCCGCGAACCGTCACGATGATGAACTCGCTCGCGTCCGACTCCTCGGCATACTTGATGATGCCGGCGGTGGAGCCGATGTAGTCGGCCTCGGCAAGGACGTCGGCCTTGCACTCGGGGTGCGCCAGGACGAGCGCATCGGGATGCGCCTCCTGCGCGTCGACGATTTGCTCGACGGTGATGATGTGATGGCGCGGGCAGTAGCCGTTGTTGAGGATGACGTGCTTCTGCGGCACCTGCTCGGCCACGAAACGGCCCAGGTTCTGGTCGGGAATGAACAGGATGTGCTGCTGCGGCAGCTCGGACACGATCTTGACGGCGTTAGAGCTGGTGACGCACACGTCGCTCCAGCTTTTGATCTCGACCGTCGAGTTGACGTAGCAGACTACGGCGAGGTCGTCGCCATACTCGGCGCGCGCCGCGTCGACCGTCTCGCGCTTGACCATGTGCGCCATGGGACAGTCCGCGCCCGGCTCGGGCAGCAGCACGGTCTTGGTGGGGTTGAGCAGCTTGGCGCTCTCGCCCATAAACTCCACGCCGCACAGCACGATGGTCTGCTGCGGCAGGCTCTTGGCGAGCTTTGCCAGGTAGAAGCTGTCGCCGACGTAATCGGCCACAGCCTGAACCTCGGGCGCCACGTAATAGTGCGCCAGGATCACCGCGTCACGTTGGGTTTTTAGTTGCTGAATGGCCTCGACGAGCTCTGCGGGCACCAATGCCGCGCGCTCCGTTGCCGTCGTTGCCGATGCCAGGCCGGCCGCAATATCGCGTGCAAGCTCCGATGCATCCATGTTCGCGCTCTGTGCCATCAAGGCCCCTCTCTTTTGGCGAATCTTGGGGCTTTAGTATGACACCTAGGTTTACAGCTGACAAGACAGCTGTAAACCTAGGTGTAAAGTTGAAATAAAGATTCAATCTTGGGGCGGGTCCATTTTCGAACTGGCAAGCTCAGGATAGTCGAGCTCTCGATAGCGCAGGGGACATCTTTCGCCACCGCAATACCGCTCGGCGCGAGTTGCGCACCGTGGGGCGCAAATGGGGTGCACCTCCGTGAGCGGCAAGCGTCCGGTATGGCAAAATCGAGGTACTAAGGGGGCCCGATATGCTCAAAATTATCGCTTGCGACGACGATGTCGCTTTTCTAGACAGACTGCACCAGATGATCGACCGCTGGTCGGCCGAGACGGGCACGGCGGTCGACGTTGCGCTCGTCACACGCGGCGAGGACCTGCTGGCCCGCCACACCGCATCGCGCGCCGATATCATCCTGCTCGACATGATCATGCCGCTCGTCAACGGCATGGATACCGCGCGCGAGCTGCGTCAATCCGATACCGCTGTACGCCTGGTGTTTTTGACCTCGTCGCCCGAGTTTGCGCTGGAGTCCTACGAGGTCCGCGCCTTCGACTACCTGCTCAAGCCCGTAACCTACGAACGCCTGGCGCAGCTGCTCGATGAGCTTTCGAGCATGCGACCCGCGGCAACCGACGAGCTCGTCATCAAAACGTCCTTTGGCTACCACGCCCTGCGCCTGTCCGACATCGAATATGCCGAGGCGCGCAACAAGCACGTGGTGTTCCACCTGCGCGACGGGCGCGATATCGAGGCGCTCGAACCGTTTCGCAGCGTCGAGGACCAACTGGTCCAACACGCGACCTTCTTTAAATGCCACCGCAGCTACCAGGTCAACCTGCGCAACATCGATCACTTCAACCGCACGGAGATCGTCATGCGCTCGGGTGCGCGCATCCCGTTGGCCCGCAGCTGCAAACAGGGATTCCAGGACGCCTACTTTGCGGCACGGTTCGAGGGCGTGAGGCGCTAATGCTCCCCACGGTCGAAATGGTGCTCTGGGCAATCCACCACGCAACGACCCTACTCTTTGGCGTTTTTGCCTCGGCGGCGCTGTGCGGCATCGAGATTAACCGCCGCCATTCACTCGAGCTGGTCGTGGTCGGTGCCATAACTGGAACCGCGTTTAGTCTCGCCAACGCCGTCGGCGGCGAGCTATTCGCCCGCCAAGCATATCCGCTCATCGTGCATCTACCGCTCATTATCTACCTATGCGTGCGTTATCGCGTGAGCCCGCTACTAACCATGCTGGGCGTCACCAGTGCCTACCTGAGCTGCCAGTTCAGCAACTGGATGGGCATCGCCGCGCTCGCCGCCACCGGTTCGCAAATCGCATACTACGTGGCGCGTATTATCACCACGGCCGGTGTCTTTGCCGTCCTTTTGCATTGGGCCGGCGACATCGGTCCGCGCCTGGCGGTCAAAAGCCGCACCGAGCTAGATATCTTGCTCATCCTGCCGCTCGTCTATTACATCTTTGACTACGCCACCAACGTCTACACCACGCTCTTCCACTCGGGCTCGGTGGTAACCGTTGAGTTTTTGGCGTTTGCGCTTTGTGCGTTCTACCTTATGTTTCTTGCCGTGTATCTGCGTGAATACGAGGCGAAGGAAACCGCCGAACGCGAGCGCTGGATGCTCGCGACCCGCGACAACGCAGCCATCAAAGAGCTCGAGGCCTGGCGCCAATCCGGACGCGAGCTTTCGGTTCTGCGCCATGACATGCGGCACTTCCTGCGCGGCCTTGCGGTTTTGATCGAAGAGGGTCACATCGACGAGGCACTCAAGCGCATCGACGATCTCTGCGAGACCAACGACCGCACCGCCGTGCGCCGCTACTGCGCCAACGACACGGTCAACATCGCACTTTCGTCATTTATCTCGGATATCAATCAACACGACATCACCGCCGACCTGCGCGCCGCCGTGCCCGAGAGCATCCATGTAGCCGACGTCGACCTGTTCAGCGTGCTCTCGAATGCCCTGGACAACGCCATCGTCGCCGCAAGTGCCGCTCCCCAGGGCAAGCGGTTCGTCAACCTGGACCTGCGCTACGAGGACGGGCAGCTGCTGCTTTTGGTCTCCAACACGTTTGACCGTCCGCCGCGCATGGTTGACGGCATGCCCATAGCCCAGCATGCCGGCCACGGCTTTGGAACCAAAAGCATTAAGCTTGCCGTCGAGCGCATGAACGGCAACTGCCAGTTCCGCATTAACGGCGATCGATTTGAGCTGCGCGCCGTGATGCAGCGGCGCGGCAAGCTGGCGCCACGACCGGTCCGTTAGAGCCGCTTCGCCGGCGCCAGTCCGCTACAGCGGCGCGGCGGCCGGGGTCAGTTGCTTGATGTAGGCCCACATGCGCTGCTTGGCGGCCTTATCGGTGAGCGCCGCCTCAAAACCGTCGAGCGCAAGCACGCGACGGCCCTGCACACGGGCGACCAAGCCGGGTTTGAGCATAGCGGTATCGAAGTCGTCGATTGCCACGAGCATGTCGGCATAGGTCTCGCGCATGGTATCGGCCGCGCGATCGTCGAGCAGCAGCACGGCCTCGGGATCCAAGGCCTCGAGCGCCTCGCGGAACAGCTCACACGGCAGGCCATCGCCTGTCGCAACCGTTCCATCGCCCACGCCGGCAACACTTGCCAACACGCAAAAATCCTCGGGCGCGTAGCCGATGGCACCGAGTGCCTTGCGCAGTGCGGCGCCGTCCGGGCCGGCAGCCAGCTCGCCGCCCGCACGCTCAGCCTCATCCAAATCGCCTTTTACCAGCACAATCGGCGAGCACGCGTTGCCCGCGATGCGCACGCCACGACCTGCGAGCGACGCAAGCTCCTGCTCGGTCGCCTGGGCGATAGCTTCTTTTTTCTGGCTTTGTGACGTGGGCATGCGCTCTCCAATCGTTTGCGTGCCCACCATTATATAAAAGAGCTGCCCGCGAGTGGTTGCTTTGCGGGCCGTTGGGTATAAGCACGGTCGTACTGAGTTTTACGCGGCCAAGCCGCGTCGCATTATGGAGGTCACCATGGCTGACATTAAGCAGATTACCCCCGAGAACTTCGATTCCATCGTTAACGACAGCCTTCCCGTGCTGGTTGATTTTTGGGCCCCGTGGTGCGGTCCGTGTCGTTCGCTCTCGCCCATCGTGGACGAGGTCGCCGACGAGTTGGCCGGCAAGCTTGCCGTTGCCAAATGCAACGTCGACGACAACCAGGACCTCGCCATGAAGTTTGGCGTCATGAGCATCCCCACGCTGGTTGTCTTTAAGAATGGCGAGGAAATTGACCGCTCGGTTGGTGCGCTGCCCAAGGCAAGGCTGCAGTCGCTGTTGGAGAAACATCTGTAATACACCGGCCGCACGCTGCCGTCCATGAGCGGTTTTACACCGCTCGCCGGAGTGCCGGGCACACCCCGCGCAACCACGGATAGTATGGTAGGTACAAACAGCCCCCAGTGAACGGGTGCGGGTCAGACGGACTCGCACCCGTTTTCTTCATTTGCCTAGTCTTTGCCACAAGTTTTGTTATGGATTTAAAAACTCAGATCCAATAGCACGTTCGTAAGACTGGATCGTTTCGGCATTTGCCCTCTCGATATCATTAAGCGGTGATGTCATCGCATCAAATTCCTCAGGCGAGTATATGCCTTCATACCAATCCTTATTGTCAAAATACTCTTGAATCTTCTCGTCCTTGAACTTGCGACCATGACGTGCGTATATTTCGTTTCTTGCCAAGCAAAGCTCCCATGTGCTCATACCCATTTCTTTAATCTCCGCCTCGGTATAGCGCCGTGAGTCGCTTTCAGAAAGTAAGTAACCGTCTACCGTCGAACTCTTTGCATCACAGCAATAGGAAAAGCTATCCATAACCTTATGTGATTGATTATCAATAAACGACACGACAACCGTGCGGCCATCGCCCGAATCGCTGCCGAGTGTCGATCGATATGCGAGCTTGCAAACTCCGTCCGAACCAACTACAACACTCCGGGGGTTAGTCGAAGCCTGCTCGCCGTTCGTGCCCGTTTCTTTCAGGGACCAATTCTCCGGCTTCGACAACGCCTCTGTCGAAGAGCCGGTCACCTTGGCATTCACCACCATCTCTGGAAACCCGGCGGAGCTATTTGATACCACCATTAATTCAGTTGCGCCCTCGTCGTCGGCCTCGTCCTTTTCATCTGAGTTTTCCGACTCAAACTCATCGACGTCCGATTTATACATCGCATGCTGATGGGTTTGAGTGATTTCTGGTGATGAGTGCCCACTCCCGAATCGATTCCAAACATAAAAGCCGCCAAAAATGATGGCGGCCACCAGGCCAATTATCACGATTTTATTTGAATCGAATCCGCCAATTAACCCAATTACTCTTTTACCTAGTTCGTTGCCAGAATCCTCCGCCGCTGCCCTCCCCTTCGCATTATCCTTGACATCGAATGGCATCCGCTCATTCTCTGTGGTCGACCGACCCACGTCAGAAGATACTTTCGCAGCACAAAAGGGGCAGTAAACTGTCCCCTCTTCTATCTCTGCGTTACATTTGGGACACTTCACTGTCTCCCCTTTCAATCTGTCTTTTAGCCATCAACATGACGTCGATATTCTTGATAGTTCGACAGATATGATGAGAATTCTGCCGATGTATCCGAATTTCCCGTCCGCCACGCCTTGTGGTCGATAATCTGGCTCTTGAACCCGTAGTACTCATCGATATACGCAATTAGACCGTCGACAGCGATAAGCTGCTCTTCGGGGTAATCGCCCGATCCTCCAACATGGACCATCTCAATCCCAACGGAATAAGAGTTCATGCCGTAATCGGGATAGCTTCCCCCTATCGGTAACGTTCCGACCTTGTCATCTCTCGAATCATCGATTGTTCCATACTGCTCGTTCTTCCCAGCATCGCCAAAACCGGCATGGTGCGCGATTTGATCGAGAGGCACACATTGAACGACCGACCCATCTTTTCCAACAACAAAATGAGCCGCTACCTTATTGCCGTTGGACTCCCACCAATCGATGACACTTTCAGGGGAAGAATCGCCCTCCGTATCGTGCAAAACGATGTACTTCTGAAACTCAGGACCCTTAGGCCCATGCGCCAAGTCGGCGTAGTACCGTTCTTGAATGCTTGGCTGAAATTCCGAGCTCCCATCGATGGACGAAGAGCGAGATTCGTCTTGCTCTACAACCCCCGAAACCGTGTCAGCAACTCTCGCATTGCAGACATCAAGCACATCTCCAACACCATCTGCACAAGCCGCCAGCACGCAATTGCTTCCGTTGGATTTCACGACCTTTCTCGCGCCAATACAACCGACCAGAACAATTCCCAAGCCGAACAAGAAAACGGCAAGCGCGGAGACGAGCCCCCGCGCCACCCATAAACGCCTAGAGCGAGCTTGCATACGTGCTGACCACATCGCATGCCGTACTGATAAGGCCACCCGCCTCGAGCAGCTTTGCCGCTGCCGCTCCAAGCTGCCCAACCGCCTCATTTTGAGCGGTCGAATTTGTTCCTTCCATTGCCGCGTTAAGCATGTCGTGCAGTGAATCGAGATCGTCCGCCACCGTGACGCACACACCTCGCTGCGTCTCCATCTTCGACACCAACGCGTTCAGCTCTGCAACGAGCTGGCCGATGTTCTGACTCATTTCTGTTCCTTTCCGTTGTCACAACAACCCAAATAGCACATTCGCAATAAGCGAAATTACCCCAATACAGCACGCGCATAGAACCGCCGCCTGAGAAAGGCAGCCGCCTTTCGACTCCTCGGATTTAACGGGAAGAGGATCCGGCATCGCCTTCTCTTCTTCCACCAGAAGACGCTTCCGGTCAAGAGCCGCCCGTCGAGCATCCAGTGCATTTGAAGATCGCTGACTCAACTCGTTCACAGACGTATCTTTTTCAATCATCTCGATATAGCAATCGATTTTTTTGATAAGCCCTGATAACGAAGAGGCAAGCTCGGCAGCGTCTTCATTCGACGCAATCGGTCTTACCATGTTCGGAAGCGCAGCGCCGACGTCCTTCGCGTGACTCCCCGCAAGTCGTTTAGACAATTGCGAAAAAGCCTCCTGTGCTTGATGCGCCAGGCGATCTATCTCCGCTTTCTTTTTGCCCGCCATGTTCCTCGCAGAGGCCGACTCCCGATCACAACGATCGCACTCCTGCTTAACAAGCTGGGCGGTCGACGCCTCCGATTTCAGAAATCGTTCTGCTTCGGACAGATACCTTTCGTACAAATCATCCCTGCTCATCGTCGCCCCTCCTCCATAATCGCGTTGCGACAAAGGGCATGAGCTTCATTGAGGGACGTCCCGAGGAAGCCTCCTTGTAAAGGACCCGGTTCTCTTGCCCGTTCCACTGGCACAGCGGGCCATCCAACTGCTTCGCTGCGACATTCGAGCCAAACAGACACGCCACGCCGTCAAAAGACGACAGTCCCGATGAACCCAACTGCGCTGAAAGCGCTACAGGGTTTTGCCAATGGCAGACAAAGTGGATTCCGTGCATAGGAGCCTCACGGAATACCTTTTGAATCTTCTGCTGAGCACCAAAGTCGAAAGATCCTAGTGAGTCCGCATTCGGCACCAACACAAACCGCTCCCGCCCACATTCTTCCCCGACATCATTTCTCTGAAGACAATTGGTAATCCATGCAGCCGCTTCGTCCGAAGGCACGACCTCCGGAGAAACCCCCGCACGAGCGCATATCTCCAAAGTCGAATTAGAAACACGGCGCGCGCCATCCTCCACTACAGCAAACTCAGCGCCTCGCTCATAGCGCGCAAGCGATAAAACAAGCGTTTCCATAACGCACGCCGCAAGATCGACAGAATTCGGAAGATCACCGAGCCCTGGCAGCGTTCCCCTGCCCACAAGCGCAATATTGCTTCCCGCGGCTCTTTCAAACGGGAAATATATCGGTGCCAACCCAGCAGAAACACCCCGGCCAAGCAAGGCGCTCGGCACGTTACCTGAATCTATGTCGTTCTGCTCAAGGAGGGCCTCAGTCAACTCCGGCAGAGTGCTTCCGTCGAAAACCACCGGTTCATCAAGGTGCCCTTTTGGCATTGCATAGAACTTGTTTCTGAGACTGTCCAACGTGGCATCCTCAGCAAACGGCGTAAGCACCGTCACATTTGCGCTCGGATTTCCGTAATCTTCGTTCAGAATCGCCTGTCCCCTGAACCTTAGCCTAGCAGCCGCCTCGTTAAAGGGTCCGAAAGTCGCCCGCGACTCCGCCGGCGAGTTTTTCAGTCCGATACGGATAGGAAACTGTGCGAAGAACTTGCCCTGGGAAATGGCAAGATTGGCTATCCCGCCGATACTTTGTGACGCCAGTATCACGTGAATACCGTATGCACGATAGAGGCGAACGATGCGTTCCAAAAGTTCACAGGCTTCCTTGCCTCTCGAGCCTTCTAGAAATAGCTGGAACTCATCAATGACCACAACGATACGCGGCATCTTATTCCCGCTATTGCGCCGATACTTGAGCAGATTATCTCCGTAAGGCTTGATCGCAGCGGCCCTCCGCTTGGCCTCTGCGGCTATGGAATTCAGCACATCCATGGCAAAGTCTTCATCGGCCTCAAGCCCAAATGCCTTTACCTGCACTGATACTCGGGGGAATCCAGCGTGGGAGCCATGGGAAACAGGGTAACGCCCTCTTTGAAATCAAACAGATAGAGTTCCAACTCGTCGGGAGAATACCTGGCGCACAAACCGTAGATGATATCTTTCAACAGATTCGATTTACCCTGTCCGACCGCGCCGGTTATCAATGCATTATGTCTTTGAGTCTCATTCGAGCCAATCGTGACATCAACCGTCTGGGTTCCACGCAGACCCAGCGAGAACGTGACTCCGTCCTCGCTCGTCTCCATCCAATACTCCGCGGGAAGTACCGACTCGATCTTTACTTCGGGCAACCGCAGCTCTGCCGCTGATCGGGCCATCCGCTCGGCGGCTTGGGTCGATTCAATCGTGTCAAGCTCATAGAGCTCAACATCGTAGCCATCGTGACCCAGCCATCGGGCATGACTGCCCGAGAATAGTTCGAGACGCTCCGAAACAGGATAGGAACGCTTCTTCTCGCAATACCATTTGGGCAAGTCGTCCATCTTAGGTTGTATCATTAGGAAAGAAGTGCCTGCCTTTGGGGCCGCCTTCATCAGCGAGCATACACGGTCGTATTGCTCGGCAGCCATTCCCATCGGCATATCGTGGATCACAACGAGCTGGTACTTCTCGACCGGCATTCCGACCCGTTGGTGATATACCGCCAGGCACTCATCGTCTGACAGCAACTCGTTGTTGATTCGCGTCACACGGTCGGTCAGCTCGTTGAGTAAGGCATCGAGTTCGCCCCTCGAATGCAAATACCTGACCGCCGCCTCGCCTTGCCCGTTCCGGCCAATCGTCGAAAAAGGAGCCTCGATGTTTTTGAGTGCCGGGTCAAAACTAATGATTTCAACTTGCGACGCTGAGGTCGTTAAAAGCGTCTTGGCCTCTACCTCGCGTACCACCCCGTCTGAAATGCAGCCCTCGCCTGAAACCGACATCACGATATTGCCGTGACCAAGCAACGGAACGATAAAGGGCACCGTAAACAGATCGTCACGTTTTGAAGTTTTCGACATCGATCCAATCTGGATATACTCGGCGGCGTTAAGGGCGGAGCCCTCCTCAACCTTCAGCAATTCGTCAACGATATCCTGAACGCGTTTCTTCGTAAGGGCATTGCGCCGCTTTTCGCGGCTCTTAAGCTTATTAAGCGCCCGCGCTTTTGCCTCGCGCTTTTCCTCCAATGTCGCCTTCAGCCACATGTCAACAGATGCAGACTGAGATTTACAAGCACCAAGCAGGTGGGCCTGGCACTCTATTGTCTCATTGACCGTCCGCCTCATCTCGTAATATGTTTCCTCCAGAGACATACCAGCCATCAGTCCTCTTCGTGCCGAAAGACAACCACTCGCGCTGGGCGGAGAAGCCTTCCGCCAATTCTGTAACCGTCTCGCTCTACTCGAGCCACCTTTCCATCTTTAAAGGCCTCGTCTGTCTTAATGAATCCAACGATTTCATGCTCATGCAGGTTAACTGTCTCGTCACATAGAACAGGTTCAAGCCCGTAATGGCTACAAACCCCGACAATCTCGTCCACAATCGAAGACCTCAAGTCCTCTGACAGCGGCTCATTCTTAACCCTATCAACGGCAAGTAGCAGCTCGCTGAATAATCCCGCATAAGCTTCGCCAGTGGTCAAGTCTTTGATTTTTCTTGAATCTGACTTGAGAGAAGCAAGAGACGCCCTGAGCTCTTCTGCACAGTCAATAATTGCCCGGCGATCCATCTCTAAGCTGTCAAGCGCTTGACCCCACCGCACGTCCATTATTGGAGCCCCGTCCTCTTTGCAAGCTCTCCTAATTTACGGGCATTGATCATCCATCCGGTCGGCACAACAAAGAAGAACGCATACAGGAGCAGCCCAAAGAACAGGACGAGCGTCAAGAGAGCGCCGCTTGACCCGCTTATCATAAATAAGAAAGTCAAAGCGCAGAGAATCCAAAACCATCGGGCCGGTGCAATGTAGTGCCTTTTACGTGCCCAGTCGATAAGGCCCTCCATTTTCTCAATCCATTCCTCATCAGCCTTGTCGATATTTCCCAACGCGCGCATTTCGCTAACGACAAGTTCAGCATGCTGGATTTGTTTCATATTGGTGAAATAGCCGGCATTATCCTTTGAGCTCATTTTGTTCTCGACATCCGTCTCTAAGCACCGGCATAACGAGCTTAGAACGGGTTCATAATCCGGATGTGCCTCATGTAGGTTGCGCGCCATAGTGAGGGCTTGATCGAATTTCCCCTGAAGGTAACGCGCGTCAACCAAGCGCGCCATAATTGTATAGTCGTTCTTATCAATCTGCTGGGCCTTCAGAAACTCAGCCTCGGCGTCTGCGTATTTATCGATCATTATGTATGAGTCGCCCAACAGCCTATGGGCGGTCGCCTGATGCGAGCCAAGCTTCAGCAGCTCAGATGCGGCAAAAATGGACTCGTCATACTTGTCCATCGTATATGCCGCCAGAGCCCACACAAGCCATGCTTCCGCATCGGTTGAGCAATTCCTTGTTGCTTCCCTAGCGGCAAAACAAGCGTTGGCACTCTGACCGTTTTTGAAATAATCTTTCGCTTCTGAAGTCCAGTCTTTCTCGGCAGTTGCAGCACGGGCGTCTTTTTCCAGCTCCTTCTCGCTGTCACACTTCCCGCTATCATATGCGGCATCGTATTTCATGCGTTTTGCGCTATCGTGAAACAACGAATCTGCTTCATTTAAGAGCTGCATCATCCTTTCGGCGTTTGCCCTCTGCATGGCATCGGGCGAGCCCTCGAGGCGCCTGAAGCGCTTTCGCGTTCGCTTGATCGCCTCTTCAATCTCCTCAACCGACGCACTCTTTTCCAGTTCGAGCATCTCATAGTAGTCAACAAATTCTTCCATCAGTGTCCCCTATCCAATTTCGATGTTCTTCATTTTGTTAACGGCGGTGTCAAGCTGTCGTTCATCCATATTCGCCACGCGGTCGATTTCGAACTCGCCATACAGCCTGCCACTGTCCCCGTCGTATAGCCGGATATGCACCGTTTGCTCCCTGTCGTACTCGTAGACCACGCGGACGGGAGAACCCTTAGGCAGCCCGGGCGGAAGTGGTATCTCCTTCGAACCAATAATGACCACATAATTCAAGTCCGGATCATCGCCTTGCGTCACCTGAACATCGACGTACGACTGGTTCTCACTCACCGTTGCTGCGTCCTGTGAATAACTCCCTGGCACGGGCGAATTCCTTGGAATCACAACATTGTTGTAGTCTTTACCGTCTTTACCGAGCATCACAACCCCCAAAGGTTGCGAGGTGACGTCGGCAATGACCACATTCGGAACCGTAAAGAGGGGCATATCCGGCAAACTATTTTCCGACGCCCCTGTCACATCAATACTCGACTCCATTTCTATTGCAGCCTGAACGGCAGCCCCCATGGCAACAGCCTCATCGGGATTAACCCCAAGCTCGGGCTTCATCCCCGAAATATCTTCGATTAACTTGTGCACCATTGGCATACGCGTTGAACCGCCAACGAGGACCACATGGTCGATCTGAGCCCATGAATAACCGGTGTCCTCGAGCACATCCTCGACCAGCTCCTGCGTTCGGCTCAGGAGTGACCTGCTCGCCCGCTGGAAATCTTCGCGAGAAATAGCCACACGATAAGGCTTTCCGTCCTTCGAAATGTGGAGGTTTGCCTTTGGCACGTTCGAAAGAGTGCGCTTAACCATTTCGCATTTCTCTCGAAGCTCGGCACTTATCAGATAATCCTCGAGAACATTACCAGCACCCTGTTTCGAGAGCTCTTCTGCCACAAACGACATTAGAGCGTTATCGAAATCGAATCCGCCCAAGTTTCTATCGCCATCGGTTCCGATAACCGTAAAGCAACCGTCCTCTATCTTAAGAAGCGTCACGTCGAACGTTCCGCCGCCCAGATCATAGACGAGCGTGACGCCGTTCTTTTCGGTATCGAGACCAAAGGAAAGGGCTGCAGCCGTCGGCTCATTCAACACGCGAAGCACTTTGGTGCCCGCAATTACACCTGCCTGCTTTGTCGCGGTTCTTCTTGCATCATCAAAATATGCGGGAACCGTAATCACGGCTCCGCATATTTCTTCTCCAAGTGCCTGCTCGGCATCTTGCAATAATTTTTTGATGATAAGGGAGGAAACCTCTTCTGCAGAGTAGGAAACGCCCGAGTCAGAGTCGAATCTCCAATCCGGATTTCCCATCTGCCGTTTAACGAACTGAACAACATTATCGGGATCACTTGCCGCCGAATGCTTAGCCATCGTTCCAACAAGCGGCTCGTCTTTTCCGTCAAATGATTGAAATAAAACAACCGAAGGTGTGGTCGGTTCTCCGTCCGCATTCTTCAGTATTTCGGGAAGTCCATCGTCTCCCAATACAGCGACGGCCGAATAGGTCGTCCCAAGATCGATTCCAACAACTCTCCCCATAGCCACCATTCCTCGATGTCTATTTATATTGGTTTTGAGTTTATTCAAATTAGACTTTATGTCAATTATTGCACCTAAGGACAATCCAGTTAGACATTTGACCGGCACCGAAATGCAAAGTTGCTCTTGATATCAGACGGGAGCGACATGGATGTGACCAATAAACATACCGCACTCGCCAGAATCCGCAAAAAGTCAGGGCTTACTCAGCTTCAAATTGCGGACAGTCTTGGCGTTAGCAAGGCGACATATAGTGCATGGGAAACAGGTCGAGCAAAACTAGGAGAGGACCGCATTGTTGCACTGTGCGATCTCTTTGGATGCACGCCCAACGATATCCTTGGCTATACCAAAGATTCAGACGGAAGCCCTGCGTTTTTTACTGCTCAGGAAGACGAATATCTATCACTCTTCAAAGCCCTGCCGCCAAACATCAAGGCCGATATTCTTGACATCATGCGTTATACGACAAAGGGCTGGAGACTCTAGAGCTTCTCTTTTGGCATCAAGAATATGCATTAGATATCCTGTCCAACTTGCACAATATAAATTGTCTAACTTGCACAATTAGAATCATCCAACTTGCACAATAGAAATCGTCCAACTTGCACAAATCAACGGTATAATACTCTACTAACAGGGAGGGCGATATGAATTCAATTGAACACGGTTATCTACCACGGGTCGCGGACAAAGTACTTGCCAGAAAACTAAAATCTTCTGGAGCCGTCCAAATCAAAGGGCCAAAATGGTGCGGTAAGACCGCAACGGCCGAACAAGCCGCCGCGAGCAGCATCTACATGCAAGACCCCGATAACGGCCCGAGCTACATCCAGCTTGCCGATTCGAAACCTTCTCTTCTGCTCAAAGGAGACAAGCCGCGCCTAATCGATGAGTGGCAAATGGCTCCGCAGCTTTGGGATGCCGTAAGGTTCGCGATTGACCGTGGTCAAGGGCGAGGCAGGTTTATCCTCACCGGCTCCGCAACGCCTCGGGCAAGTGAAATGCCGGCACACTCCGGAGTCGGGCGCATAGCGCGCATGAACATGCGTCCTATGTCACTTTTTGAATCACGCGAGTCAACAGGATCGGTTTCGCTGGCAAGTCTGTTTGATGGAAACACTGATGTTGCCGATATGGTCAATTTCGATATTGAACGCATCGCTTATTCGCTTTGCCGAGGAGGCTGGCCGGAAGCGGTCATCGAGCCAAACCATGGGGTTGCGCTATCCATGGCCCCTGATTATATCTCGGAGCTGCTTGATTCCGATATCGAAGAGATTGACGGGTTGAGAAGAAATAGGACTTGGATGACCCAGATTATTCGAAGCTACGCTCGCAATATCTCAACGGAGGCATCGCTCGCAACAATCGCCGCTGACATGCAAGGAGAACCTCCCTCGCGAAATACTGTATCTGAATACGTCGACGCCTTGACGCGCGCTTGTGTTTTCGAAGATCTCGAAGCATGGGCCCCGCGACTTCGCTCGAAAACTGCTGTACGAACGAGTCCAACACGCCATTTTTGTGACCCGTCTCTTGCGGTCGCAGCCCTTGGGGCAACCCCTCAAAAGCTCCTGGAAGATTTTGAAACATTTGGGCTTCTGTTTGAATCAATGTGCATCCGCGACCTGCGCACCTATATTGATCTGCTTGGCGGCAAGGTTTACCACTATCGGGATAAGACAGACCTTGAAGCCGATGCCGTACTCGTTCTGAATGACGGAAGGTATGCTCTGGTCGAGGTCAAACTGGGCTCAAAGCCCATAGACGCCGCGGCCGCCAATCTCAAGAAGCTTGCATCGAAAATCGATTCCACCCACCAAGGCGAAGCGTCCTTCTTACTCGTCCTAACTGGAACCGCAACTGCTTATCGACGGGAAGACGGCGTCATAGTCGCGCCGCTAGCCTCACTGGCACCGTAGGACAACTGGCATACAACGCCGGCATGGGAGCCCTCCGTAGTAGAATCTGAACCACTGGATTGCCTCAAACATAAGGAGATTCCCATGCATGACGTTGGAATGAACATGAGCCAGCTTGCCATGAGCGTCAAGCAGGTCGACGACACCATCGAGCTCGCTCACGAGTGGAGCCATCAGCTGCTGCATGCGACCGAGAACTTTGACATGGAGCGTATTGGCACCAAGCTCGAGGCCGCTATGGCTGCGCTGCACGAGGCACACGATGCGCTCGAGGGCTACGAGGAGGCCATCGAGGCCGATCACAACTCCGTCGGCTCTGTGAAACTGGTGTAACGTGGCCGAACACGAGCACGCGCACAGTCACGGCGCGGACGCCGAAGCGAGCTGTCGCTGCAGTGGCTCCAGCTCCGAGCTGGTCCGCTTTTCGGTTACCGCGCCCGACGACCTGCTGCGCCGTTTTGACGAGCAGATCGCGCGCCGCGGCGACGTGGCCAACCGCTCCGAGGCCGTACGCGACCTGATTCGCGCGTCGATCGCCAAGGAGCAGATGCGTACGCCCGACGAGCAGGTCATCGGTTCGCTCACCATGATCTATGACCACCATACCGGCGATCTGACGCGCCGTCTGGACGAGGTGCAGCACGACTATACCGACGAGATTGTCTCGACCATGCACGTGCATCTGGACCACCACAACTGTCTGGAGATTCTGGCGCTCAAGGGTCGCGGCGAACGCGTCTACGAGCTGGCAGACCGCTTGCTGGGCCTGCGCGGCGTTAAGCACGGTGAACTCACCTGCGCCGCCACCGGGCAAAGCCTGGGACTGTAGCGGGATTTTCCGCAACGCACCTGCCAAAAAGGGACAGGTTTATTTTGGCAGGTTTAGAAGTTTTACCTACCAAAATAAACCTGTCCCTTTTTGGTCGGTTTTGACGAGGGAGAGCCGCATGCGGCATGTGCATATTCATGTGACGGGCATTGTACAGGGCGTCGGCATGCGGCCGTTTGTGTATCGCGAGGCCATGGCGCACGGTATCTGCGGCTGGGTGCTCAACGCGGGCGACGGCGTGCATATCGAGGCGCATGCTTCGGGCGCGGCCGTCGACGGCTTTGTCGCCGCGCTGTCGGAGCACGCGCCTGACGCGGCACGGGTGGAGCACGTCGAGGTTGCCGAGCTGGCGGCTGGCACTTGGGATGCCGCCAATGAACAGGGCTTTCGCATCGTAGCGTCGCAGGATCAGACCGCGCATACGACGCTCATCTCCCCCGATATCGCCACCTGTAACGACTGCCTGCGCGAACTGTTCGACCCCGCCGACCGACGCTATCACTACCCCTTTATCAACTGCACCAACTGCGGGCCGCGCTTTACCATCATCCGGTCGCTGCCTTACGACCGAGTGGCCACGTCCATGGACCGCTTTCCCATGTGCCCCGAGTGCGCCGCCGAGTATGGCGACCCACTTGACCGGCGCTTTCACGCGCAGCCTGATGCCTGTTTTGACTGCGGGCCGCATATTACGTGGCACGAGGCAGCGGACGGTATGGAGCTCGAAGGCTCGGGGGCGACGCCGGCTATCGGCAGCACGCGCGAAACCAGCGACGCCATTATTGAGCGCTGTGTCGAGCTGCTGGCAAGCGGCGGCATTGTCGCCATCAAGGGACTGGGAGGATTCCATCTGGCATGCGACGCCGCCAATGAGCAGGCAGTAGTCGAGCTGCGCCGTCGCAAGCGCCGCAGCAACAAGCCGCTTGCCGTTATGGTGCGCAGCCTTGCCGATGCTGAGCGCCTGTGCCATGTCGATGATGCCGAGCGCGACTTGCTGACCGGCAGCATCCGCCCCATCGTGCTGCTGCGCCGGCGTACTGCTGGCGAGGGCGATTCCCCCGACACTCTCACGCTCGCACCGTCCGTCGCGCATGACCTGCCCGAGCTCGGCGTCATGCTCCCCTATACCCCGCTTCAGCATCTGCTACTTGCAGCCGCCGCGTTGCACGGCATGCATGCGCTGGTCATGACCAGCGGAAACCTGAGCGAAGAGCCCATCGAGACCGATGACGTTCTTGCTTGGAAGCGCCTCGTTGCCGCCGGCATTGCCGATGCGCTGCTCGGCAATGACCGCGCGATCCTCTCGCGCTATGACGACTCCGTGGTGCGCGTGGTCGATGGAGCCGTTATGCCCGTGCGCCGCGCTCGCGGATATGCGCCGCAGCCGTTGCCGCTGCCGACACTCGATGCCGTCGCGCCCTGTGCGCTCGCCTGCGGCCCGCAGCAAAAGGCAACGATCGCACTCACGCGCGAGGATGCGAACGGCGAGGCGGCCTGTTTTGTGTCGCAGCATATTGGCGATGTCGAAAACGGCGAGACCTTCGATGCCTGGGATGCAGCACGCACGCGTCTGGAAGACCTTTTTGACCTGGTGCCTGCCGCGCTGGCATGCGACCTGCACTCCAGCTACCTATCGAGCCAGTGGGCCCGCGAACAGGCGCGGGAACAGGGTCTGCCACTTATCGAAGTCCAGCACCATCATGCACACATCGCGAGTGTGTTGGCCGAGGCTATCGCTACAGGGCAGCTTGCGCCCGATGCACGTGTGCTTGGCATCGCTTTTGATGGCACGGGCGCCGGCGCCGACGGAACCATATGGGGCGGTGAGTTTCTTGTCGCCGGTCTTGCCGATTTTGAGCGCGCCGCACACCTGCGTACCTGGGCGCTCCCCGGCGGCGCCGCATCCGTGCGCGATGCCCGGCGCAATGCCTTTGCCCTGCTGAGCGAGCTCGGTCTGCTCGAACACCCGGGCGCCGTGGGGCTCCTGGGCCGTCTCGACGATCAGACGCGCAGTATCACGACAACGATGATCGAGCGGAACATCAACAGCCCGCGAACGAGCAGCATGGGCCGTCTGTTTGACGCCGCGGCGGCGATCTTGGGCATTTGCGGACAGGCAACCTACGAGGGAGAACCCGCCATCGAACTCGAGGCCGCCGCCTGGCGCGCACTTGACGACGAAAACAGCCATTTCACTGGCAATCAGGCGGGTGTATCCGCATC